>NZ_PVWS01000052.1:0-11566 GCF_004126395.1 Roseovarius sp. A46
CAGAAAAATGAGCCTTCGACCCGGCTGCGGCTCATTTTTCTGAGGGTACGATCATAACACGATTCTTTCACGCTGAAGCAGGTCCGACTGGAAGTCGGAGGGTTTGCTCCAGGGCGTGGATACTCAAGGGCTGTGCGTGGGTGGGTTCATGGCCCAGACCCCGCAGATCGGGTCGGATCTACGATCCATGACCGCTGCGCTGCACGGAAAACAATTGATCAACCGGCCTTGTCAGGCGACGCTGTCGTCAAACGGCAGTCTGCTTGGGGAATGTCGGCTACAGGAGGCGGGTATGAGTGGGTTGATGGCATTGCTGGACGACGTGGCGGCTCTGGCCAAGATGGCAGCGGCGTCGGTCGATGACGTGGCAGGGCAAGCGGCCAAGGCAGGGTCCAAGGCGGCAGGCGCGGCGATCGACGACGCGGCGGTGACGCCCAAGTACATGCAGGGATTTTCGCCCGCGCGCGAATTGCCGATGGTGTGGCGCATCGCGCGGGCGTCGCTGATCAACAAACTGGTGTTCCTGTTGCCTGCGGGGTTGGCCCTATCGGCCTTCGCGCCGTGGCTGATCCCACCGATCCTGATGCTGGGCGGGGGCTATCTCTGTTTTGAAGGCGCCGAGAAAGTCGCACATTTCCTGGGGTTCGGTAAAGGTCACGGCGGGCCGGACGGAAGCCACATCGAAGGGGATGCCGCGCATCTGGAGGAACAAAAGGTTGCGGGGGCGATCAAGACCGATTTCATCCTGTCAGCCGAGATCATGACGATCGCTCTGGCCGCGCTTCCTGAAAGCGCGCTCTGGATGGAGGCGGCGACGCTGGCGATGGTGGCGATGGGGATCACCGCGCTGGTCTATGGCGCGGTCGCACTGATCGTGAAGGCCGATGACGTGGGACTCTACATGGCCGAGAACGGCCGACTGGGACTGACCCGCGCCTTGGGACGCGGAATCGTGCATGCCATGCCCAAATTCATGAACTTGTTGATGATCGTCGGCACGGCCGCGATGCTGTGGGTGGGAGGATCGATCATCCTGCACGCGCTGGACCAGATGGGTTTCCCGGCGGTGTATGACTGGATTCACCATGTCGCGGTTGCTGTTGCACAAGGGATGGGCCCGTGGCAGGGCGCCGTTAAGTGGGCCGTCACGGCGGGCCTAGACGGGGTGTTCGGGCTGGTGCTTGGTCTGGCCCTGATCCCGGTTGGGCTGAAAATCATCAAGCCGGTATGGACGCGGCTGGCGCCCGCGCCCTGACGCACAGGAAATTGGCAGGAATCTGCAAATCTTCCACCGGGTTTGTGTGGAATCCGAAGGCTACACGCGACTTTGCTCTCGACGCCGAAGGCAGCCGGTGTTCGCGCCGCTCGGCTCGCCCTGCCGCTTACGCCTCGCAGATTGTCTGAGGGAGGTCACCCTATACGCCAAGGGGCGTTCTAGAGCCGCTCACCGCCATCTATGACCAGCGCCAAACCGGTGACAAAACTCGACCGCTCCGAAGCTAGGTAGACGATGCCGTCGGCGATCTCGTCGACACTGGCCCACCGGCCCATCGGGATCGTGTCTGCGACATAGGATTCGAGTGCATCGCGCCCGCCCATCTGAATCTCGAACCCGGCATTGAAAGGCGTATCGACGAAACCGGGGCAAAGCGCGTTGAAGCGGATGTTCTCGCGCGCATAGTCCGCCGCCATCTGCTTTACCATCGCAACTGCGGCATGCTTGGTCGTGGCGTAGGAGATCATACCCCGGTCATATTGACAGCCCGAGTTGGATGCGGTGACGATTACCGATCCGCCGCCTTGCGCACGCATCGGCGCGACCACCGCCTGCGCCAGCACGAAATGCGCCCTTACATTGAGCGCCCATGCAGAATCCATTTGCTCTGACGTGACATCCTCCAGCCGTCCGGGAATCTGGATGCCGGCATGGCTGTGCAGGATGTCGATGCGCCCGTGGTCACGGACGACGCGGTCGACGGTGGCCCGACAAGCCGTGTCATCCCTTGCATCGAGCGCGAAGGCCATGCCTTGGCCGCCTTCGGCTTCAATCCGTGCAAGTGTCTCCTCCGCAAGGTTGGCCGCTAGGTCGGTTACGATCACGGTGGCCCCGTCGCGCGCCATTGCGCAGGCCCCTGCCCTACCGATACCCGATCCGGCCGCTGTGACCAGCGCGATACGATCCTTGAGCTTTCCTGTCTCCTGCAAAGCGATTTATCCCTTTCCCCTGGAATGGCCTGGCCGCAGCAGAATTTGCGCGACGATCAGAAGCGTGAGAGAGGCCACCATCACCATTGTGCCGATCGCGTTGATCTCAGGCGTCACCCCGCGACGGATGGACGAAAAGATGTAGATGGGCAGCGTCGTCTCCGATCCAGCCACGAAGAACGCCATGATGAAGTCATCGAAACTGAAGGTGAACGCCAACAGAAAACCCGCAAGGATGGCCGGCGCGATCTGTGGGAACGTCACCTGCATGAAGGTTCCCAGCGGACTGGCCCCTAGATCGTTCGACGCCTCGATCTGGGCGCGGTCGAAGCTTTCCAGTCGCCCGCGCACCAGCAGCACGACGAGCGACATGGTGAACATGCCGTGCAAGCCAATGAGCGATCCCAGACCCAGGGAGAGACGCCACCCGGTCAGGCTCTCGATCCAGGGATTCACGAGATCGAAGAGCGTGACAAGCGCGATGAGCGTCGCGATGCCAATCACGATACCGGGAATCATCACCGCGATCTGCACCAGCACGTCAAAGATTGCACGCAGCCGTCCTTTCATGCCCGTGAGCGCCAATGCCGCCATGGTCCCGGCAAGCGTTGCGAGTATGGCCGAGAAGAACGCCACCTTGAGCGACGTCCAGAGCGCCTCCATCACGAAGGGATTGTTGAGGGCGCGGGCATACCATTCGGTCGAGAATCCCTGCATCGAACTGGCATTGCGCCCCGCCGAGAACGAGAACAGCGCGATGATCGAAATCGGCAGGTAGAGAAACCCGTAGACGGCGACGGCATAAAGTCTCATGGCACCCTCACATCAGCCCGACATCGTCGCGGGTGGCTCCGAACCGTTTCACCACCCGTGTGTAGAGCGCCACGACAATCAGCATGATAACGATCAGCGCCACGGCCACGGCAGAGCCGAAAGCCCAGTTGCGCGATTGCAGGAACAGATCGACCAGCGCGTTGCCGACAAAGAACACCTTGCCGCCTCCGAGGATCGCCGGGATCAGGAATTCTCCGGTCAGCAGGATGAAGACCAGCATGGAGCCGGTGAGAACACCCGGCATGGAAAGCGGCAGGGTGATCTGCAGAAAGCTGCGCCAGGGTGGTGTCCCAAGATCAGAGGCGGCTTCCAGCAGGCTCTTGTCGAGCTTTTCCAGCGCCACGTAGATCGGAAAGACCATCAGTGGCAAATAACCATAGACAATACCCACGAGCACCGCGAAGGGCGTGTTGATCAGTTGTATTTCCCCGAGGCCGATCGCCTCCAGAAAGGCCGGAATCCCATTGCCGCCAAGCAGGTAGATCCACGCATAGGAGCGGATCAGGATCGACGTCCAGAACGGCACGATCACCAGGATCAGCAGCATCGTCTTCCAACGCACCGAAACCCTGAGTGCCAGGTAATACGCCAGCGGATAGGCGATGAGCAGCGCCGCGATGGTGCCGAGAGGTGCGAGCGTCAGCGTGTTGCGAAAGGCAGCAAAGCGCGCTGGAAGGTTGGCATATTGCTCGAACGTGAAGCCGGGCGCATAGCCCCCGATCGGGTTGCGCTCGCCGAAGGAAAAGATCAGGACGACGGCCAGAGGGAACAGTAGCAACGCCGCATACCACAAGCCTGCGGGCGTCAGGAGCAGCGTGCGCGCCCGTGTTTGTGCCATGGCCATCGTCCGTCTCCGTTTCCGCGCCTCAGGCCGACTTGAACCGTGCCATGAGCTCAGCCCGGTTCGGATCGGTCAGGGTCACGGCCGCACCGAATTCCAGCGCACTCAGCCGTTCGGCCGCGGGATAGAGGATCGGATCATTGAGCAGGTCCTCGGGCAGGAGCGCATTGGTGCGCGCATCGGCCACTGGATAGCCGTGTGCGAGCGCCTCGCGCGCGTTCACCTCCGGATTGAGCAGATAGTCGATCAGCGCATAGGCCGCCTCGCGATGCGGGGCATCCTTGGGGATGGCATAGTAATCCGACCAGATCTCGCCGCCCTCCTTGCCGAGAGCAAAGCCGATCTCGGGCATATCGCTGTTCATCTGCTTGCCGTCGCCGGTCCAGCACATCGTGAGCCAGGCATCGCCATTGCGCATCGACGGCTGGTAATCCGAAGAGATCGCGAAGAGATGGGGCTTCACGTCGATCAGAAGCTTTTCGGCATCGGCCAGTTCCGCTTCATCGACCGAGTTGAAGCTGTGGCCGAAATAGACCAGCGCATTGCCGATGGTGGTCAGCTGATAGTCATGAACCATCACCCGCCCGTCGAACTGATCGCGCGCACCGTCGAAGAAGGTCTTCCAGCTATCCACGACACCGCCGGTCTTGTCGGAGTTGTAGGCGATACCTGTAGTGCCCCAGTTCTTGGGCACGGCATAGACGGTGCCGTCGATCGTGCCCGCATCGGCAAACCGCTGATCGAATGCCGCAGGATCGTAATTCGGCAGCTTCGACAGATCGAGTGGCTCAATCAGGTCTGCCTCGACATAGGTAGAGATCGCGTAGTTGGTCGGCACGAAGACATCCCAGCCCGACCCGCCCGCTTGCAGCTTGGCCAGCATTTCCTCGTTCGAGCCGAAGACATTGACTTGGGTATAGACGCCCGTGGCATCGGTGAATCGGTCGAAATTCGACGCATCGTGATAATTGGGCCAAGTGGCCAGAACCACGCGGTTGCCCAAGTCCTGCGCCCGCGCGCGACCGGGTAACAGTCCGGGCATGGCTCCGCCCATCACGGCCATCGCGGCACCAAGGCCCGTCACCCCCAGGAAGTGCCGACGCGTGATCGAGCCCTTCTCGTAACGGCGAAGTTCTTCCATGAATTTCTGCCGAGTGATCGGCGCATTATCTTTTGTCATGATCATTCTCCCTTGCTGGATTGTTCAGGTTCAGGCT
This sequence comes from Roseovarius sp. A46, assembly GCF_004126395.1. Taxonomy (NCBI): domain Bacteria; kingdom Pseudomonadati; phylum Pseudomonadota; class Alphaproteobacteria; order Rhodobacterales; family Roseobacteraceae; genus Roseovarius; species Roseovarius sp. A46. Next base: position 5,098 of record NZ_PVWS01000052.1, read on the forward strand.
CGGTCAGTCTTCGGCGGCCAGGACACGCCCTGCCTCCGCCGCCCACAGGATATGGACCTCATCGCCCACCTCGTGCCTGCCCGACGCTCTTTCGGCCTGTCGTGGCAGATTCACCTGCACAGGACCAATTCCCTCGGCCTCCAGCAGGTATTCGGTATGATCGCCGAGAAAGGTGCGATGAGTGATCCGCGCCTTGAGTGCGGCATCTCCGGGACTCGCCGCCACGCCAATACCAAGAGCCTCGGGTCGCACGACGATCTCGATCTTTCTGCGCGTGTCCGGCCCCTCCTCCGACACCAGAACCTCCACGCCCGAGGGCAAAACGACCCGCGCGCGACCATCTGCCCTCTCGACGATTTCACCTGACAGGATGTTGGCCTTACCCACGAAATCCGCAACATAGCGGTTGCATGGTCGATCATAGAGATCCTGTGGGGTGCCCACCTGCGCGATCCGCCCGCCGCCCATGATGCAGATACGGTCTGACATGGACAGAGCCTCTTCCTGATCATGGGTGACAAGCACGAAGGTGATCCCGAGGCTCCGCTGAAGATCGAGCAGCTCGCGCTGCATATCGCCGCGCAGCTTTGCATCGAGCGCCGCCATTGGTTCATCCAGAAGCAGGACCGTCGGCTCGTTGATGATTGCCCGGGCAAGCGCCACACGCTGCTGCTGCCCACCCGACAATTCCCAGACGCGGCGCCCGCCGAAATCCTCGAGCCGGACAGTCTCGAGCGCCTTCGCAACCCGCGCCCCGATCTCGGCCTTTGCCATTCGCGGGCGGCGCTGACGCAGGCCATAGCTCACGTTCTGCGCCACGCTCATATGCGGAAAGAGCGCATAATGCTGAAACACCATGTTGACTGGGCGCCGATAGGACGGCACCGCACTCATGTCAGAGCCATTGATCCTAACACAGCCTTCACTCGGCTCCTCGAACCCGGCAAGCATCCGCAACGCCGTCGTCTTTCCGCAGCCCGAAGGACCGAGGAAAGATAGAAATTCGCCCCGCCGGATTCCGAGGTTCAGTTGATCTGTCGCGAGAACGCCCCCGAATCGTTTGGAGACATTAATAAATTCTGCGACGTGATCCTCGCGCGCATCCTGGTTTTCTGTTGTCTCCGAGGATGCTCGCATGTCTCTTCCCGTTTCCGCATATGCGTCCAGCATATCACACCCTGTCATTATTGACCCAAGAAGGGGTATGCCCTGTTTGACGAAAATGCTACGAAAAGATGATCTCACTGTATATACCACAAAGAGCATAGACGACCATGAAATCTCAGCTTTCGGACTGGACCCGGTCTTGTGCGTGTGCCGTTGAAACCTTGGGCACACCCGGTCTGCCTACAGCGCTTACCGATGCGCTGCGCGCCGTCGTTCCGTTCGAGTTCACGGTGATCTTTGCCTATCACCGCGACCACAAACCTCTTGATCTTTTTGATGATTTTCCTGCCACCAAGCGAAAGGTGATGGTCGACGATTATCAGGAAGGGCCGTATCTCCTCGACCCGTTCTACCTGCACTCCCAAAGTCCAACTGAAACCAGATTGGCGCGTTTGCGCGACCTGGCCCCCGATCGTTTCTACCAGGGCGAATATTTCCGTAATTACTATGTTCAGACCGGCCTTGCCGAAGAAATAGGCTATGTCATCGACGTTGGCGACGACGTCAGCGTGGTCATATCCGCGATGCGCGAGCACAAGGCCTTCTCGGCACGCGAGTTCCGCGATCTCGAGAGCCTGCTACCATTCGTCGCCGCCACCGCGCGAAAGCATTGGTGCGGCCTGATCGGTCAGTTCTTGTCCCAACCGGCGAGCAACGGGCAACGTCTGCCCCGGTTGATAGAAGACGCATTTCAAAGCTTCGGACGCAACCTGCTTACACCGCGTGAGGCCGAGGTGGTCGAATACATTCTCAAGGGCCATTCCGCCGATGCCACCGGCCGTGCACTTGGCATCACGTCCGGCACGGTGCGCATTCACCGGCGCAACATTTACGCCAAGCTACGCGTGAGCTCACAGGGCGAATTGTTCTCCAAGTTCATGGCCTCTTTGTCGGAACTGGGCTGATCATTCGCAGCGAGTGGGCGCAGACTGATGGCAGAGAGGCGCTAGCAGTTCCGGCAGAAGAAGTGCAGACGCGCAATCTTCATGGCAGTTGAAAGGTGTCAGCTACGTAACAAGATAGCCCAGGTTCCCGCCGTCAAAAACGCCTTGATCGGGCATCGTCAGCGGACCGGCACACAATTTTTCGTCAAACAGGTTGGGCCATCGGGCAGACATTCAGCCCGCCCATCGACCAATCCTTTTGCAATGCTCGGCGATCGCGGACCGCGTTGTCAGCCATAACGCTGCCGCGCGACCGCTTAACCCTTCTTCAATATATCGGCGAAACCGCGCCCGAAGCACGTCTGGCAAAGGTGCTGACATGATCCATCCTCCCAAACAGGATGACTCACAAAATCATACGCGTGGGAATCCCCGCGATTCAGGTTCTGGGCGACACGCTGCCAGTGGAGACGAGTTCGAGTTCGTCTGACAGCACCCTTGAAACTACCGCAAGGCCAGATCAACCGCTTGAAGACGCTCAAGCGCCCAGTGTACGGAAATGCCGGGCCGGAATTGCTCAGAGCCCGAATGCTGCCCCTCCCACATAGATTGAGGCAGAACCGGGTTAAGGGCAACGCGACAACAGGAGAAGCAGATAGCTCTTTCGGAACTATCGCCTCTTATCCCGACCGGCGGGCAGTGTCGTGTCCGAGTCCAAGCCCAGGTCTGGCGGCAGATCGGAAACATCCCTGGTGACCATCCGGTTCAGCCCTTCCCGGTCGGAACCAAAGTGGTCCAGGCGTCATATTGCGACAAGAACACCTCTCCGCTCATCTCGTCCAGAAAATGACTGCGCTGGAGACGATCCATCACCGGCCCCTTGACCTCGCTCAGATGCAGGGTGATGCCCGCTGCCTTGAGCCGTTCGTTGATCGCCTCCAGACTTTCCAGCGCGGAAAAGTCGATCTCGTTCACCGCAGAGCACATCAGCACCACATGGCGCAACGCGCAATCCTCGGCGATCCGGTCCTGGATCAGATCCTCCAGAAACCGCGCATTGGCGAAATAGAGGCTCTGATCCACCCGCAGGGTCAGCAGCGTCGGATCGGTCTCGACCTCGTGGCGCAGAATGTTGCGGAAATGCTGCGTGCCGGGGACCAGCCCCACCTCGGCCACATGCGGGCGCGAGGTCTTGTAGAGATGCAGCGCCAACGACAGGATCACGCCCGTAGACACCCCCGCCTCCACCCCCAGCCCGAGCGTGAGCCCGATGGTGGCAAGCACGGCGGCAAAATCGGCCTTTGAATAGGCCCAGGATTTGCGCAGGATCGAGAAATCGACGAGGCTGAGGACCGCCACGATGATCGTCGCCGCCAGCACCGCCTTGGGCAGAAAGAAGATCAGCGGCGTCAGTGCCAGCGCCGCGATGGCCAGCCCGATGGCGGTAAAGGCCCCGGCGGCGGGGGTCTCGGCGCCCGCATCGAAATTCACCACAGAGCGGGAAAAGCCCCCGGTGACCGGATAGCCGCCTGTAAAGGCAGCGCCGAGATTGGCCGCGCCCAGCCCGATCAACTCCTGATCGGGGTCGATGCGCTGGCGTTTTTTTGCGGCCAGCGTCTGCGCCACCGACACGGATTCGACAAAGCCGATGATCGAAATCAGAATCGCCGGCACAAGCAGCGACCCGAGCAGATCGGGCGTAAGATCGGGCATGGTGAGCGGCGGCAGGCCCTGCGGCACCGCGCCCACGATGGCCACGCCGCGCCCATCCAGCCCAAAGAGCCAGACAGCCAGGGTGGAGACCGCAACCGCCGCCACCGGCCCCGCCTTGGCCAGCAGGTCGGCCATGCGCGGGCTGAGGCCCATTCGCTGCAGAAGCGGCTTCAGCCCCTTGCGCACCCAGAACAGAAACCCTGTCGCAAGCGCCCCGATCACCAGCGTGGCCAGATGCACATCGCCCAGATGCACCGCCAGCGATGCCAGCATCTCGACCAGCGTATGCCCGCCTGCGGGCACGCCGAGGATATGTTTGAGCTGGCTCGTGGCGATAAGCACCCCCGATGCCGTGATGAAGCCCGCGATCACCGGATGGCTGAGGAAATTGGCGATGAAGCCAAGCCGCAACAGGCCGAGCGCCATCAGAAACGCCCCCGACAAAAGCGCCAGCGTCAGCGCCGCCGCCGCATAGCCCATGCTGCCCGCTTCGGCCACCTGCCCGATCGCCGCCGCCGTCATCAGCGACACCACCGCCACCGGCCCCACGGCCAGCGCGCGGGAGGTGCCAAAGAGCGCGTAGAGCACGATAGGCACGATCGAGGCGTAGATCCCCGCCTGCGCAGGCAGCCCCGCCAGAAGCGCATAGGCCAGCGATTGCGGGATCAGCATGATCGTCACGATCACCGCCGCCACCAGATCGCTGGTCAGCGTGTCGCGGGTATAGCTGCGCCCCCAGTCCAAGGGGGGGAAATAGCGGGATAGCGAGGGCATGACAGGCGGTCTTTCCAATTCAGGACGAAAAAAGGCGAAAGGCCCCCGGTACGGAACCCGGGGCAGTCAAGGTGCGGGCACAGGGCCGGGTCTAGCCCCCGGCGCTGATCTTCTCGGGCCGGGCCATCCATTCGCGCCCGCGCAGCATCGCCTTCCAATAGATCGGCGGCAGCATCTTTTCCTTGAGCAGCCAGGCCAGACGGCTCGGCTTGGTGCCGTCGATGAGAAACCTGGGAAAGCTGGGCTTCATCACCCCGCCATAGCCGAACTCGGCCAGCACGACTTTGCCACGCTCTACTGTAAGCGGGCAGGAACCGTAGCCGTCATATTGCGCCACCGGCTCGCGCCCCATGATATCGGCCACGATATTCTCAGCCACCACCGGGGCCTGCTTGCGCGCAGCGGCCGCCGTCTTGGCATTTGGCGCGTTCATCACGTCACCCAAGGACCAGATGTTGGTATAGGTCTTGTGGCGTAGTGTCGCCTGATCCACATCCACCCATCCTGCGGCATCGGCGAGCGGCGAGACCCGGATGAAATCCGGCGCGCATTGCGGCGGGCAGACATGCATCATGTCGAACTCCATCGTCACGCGCTCGGGCTCGTGATCGGGTTTCTTCACCTCGAAGACGGCCTTTTTCGCCGGGCCGTCCACGGCCACGAGATTGTGGAAGAAATCGAGCCGCGCGCCGTATTTGTCCATGTAGGATTGCAGCGCGGGCACGTAATCCTTGACCCCGAAGAGCACCCCGCCCGCGTTGCAGAACCCGATCTCGATATCCTTGAGCCGACTGGTGCGGTGCCAGTGATCCGCCGACAGATACAGCGCCTTTTGCGGCGCGCCCGCGCATTTGATCGGCATTGGCGGCTGGGTAAAGAGCGCGCGGCCCGTCTTCAGCCCCTGCACCAGTTCCCACGTATAGGGGGCCAGGTCGTAGCGGTAATTGGAGGTGACACCATTGCGCCCCAGCGTTTCCTCCAGCCCCTCGACAGCGGCCCAGTCGAGCTTCAGCCCCGGGCAGACCACCAGGCGGTCGTATTTCACCACCCGGCAACCGTCGAGGATCACGGCATTGTCCTTCGGCTCGAACGCAGCCACCGCGGATTTGATCCAGTGTACGCCGCGCGGAACGAGGCTGCACATGGTCTTGGCGGTCTCGGCGGGCTCGAAAATGCCGCCGCCCACCATGGTCCAGCCGGGCTGATAGTAATGGATTTCCGCCGGGTCGATCACGGCGATCTCCAGCCCCGGCTTGCGCGCTTTCAGGCTCGCGGCCACGGCAATACCGCCCCCGCCGCTGCCCACGATCACCACGTCAAAGGACGCATCCCCCGTATCGGTGGGCGTCTTGCCACCATTGACGATCCGCCGCGCGACTCCGGCCATGTCATAGCCCGCCGCCTTGGTGGCGGCGAGGATCTCGGGCACCGGGCGGCTCTTTGCCTGGCTCAGGGACCAGAGCGTGGCCGAGCGCGTGCCGGTGCGGCAATAGGCCAGCACCGGGCCGGGCAGTTCCATCAGCGCCTGTCCGAAGCTTTCGGCATCCGCGTCCCGAACCATGCCCGACGTCACTGGCAGATAGCGCGCCTCCAGCCCCGCCTTTTTCGCAGCCGCCTCGATCTCCTCGAAATTCGGCTGGTCGGCCCCCTCGCCATCGGGGCGGTTGCAAATAATGGCACGAAAGCCCGCATCACGGATCGCCGCCATATCCTCGGCACCGATCTGGGGGCTGACCGACAGCGCGTCGGTCACCTTGTTGAGTTGCATCGCGTGTCCTCCCGTTTGGGGTCCTGCGCCCTGAAATCAGAGCCGGTTCACCGGCACTTTCAGCATCGGGTTGCCGTCGCGGTCCTTGGGCACCGCGCCCGCGCGCATGTTGACCTGCAACGACGGCAGGATCAGCCGCGGCATGTCCAATGTCGCGTCGCGT
>NZ_PVWS01000053.1:0-10936 GCF_004126395.1 Roseovarius sp. A46
AGAAAAATGAGCCTTCGACCCGGCTGCGGCTCATTTTTCTGAGGGTACGATCATAACACGATTCTTTCACGCTGAAGCAGGTCCGACTGGAAGTCGGAGGGTTTGCTCCAGGGCGTGGATACTGAAATCCCCCGAGGCGAGGCTCTCCACGCCGAAGGCGGACCCTTCCAGGCCCAAAGTCTCGCTCAACGCGCCTGCCGCCGTGCTGCCGTCTCCCGAGGCGAGGCTGTTGTCGCCAAGCGCGACGCTGTCGGCACCAGTTGCTGTCGCACCAGCGCCCAGCGTCTGCGCGGTGGCGGCTGCGGCCCCGAGGCCGATGAACAATGCGGTAAGGGGGACAAGACCGACACGAGATGACTGCGACATGATATTTTACGACTCCATAAAATTACTTTTTGGGCAATAAGAACGCCAAGGCGCGAATATATATGTCTTTATGAGCACCGAATCTTTCCAGATCAACCCGCAATTGGCTTCGCCGGGCGTTCAACTTTCAAGTGCAGCGCTGACACCCGTCTTCGGCTTGGGAACCGTCGCGATCCGGCCTAGGGTGCCCGGCATGATGACACGCGCCTCCGCATGATCCCCGACGCCGCGATGCTCGGACAGTTTGCCGGTCTCTTCGCCGCCGCCTTCGGCGCGGCGACGATCCTGCCGTTCCAGTCCGAAGTGGTATTCGTCGCGCTGCAGGTGGCGGGCAGCGCGCCGGTGGCGTGGCTGGTGGCTGTGGCAAGCCTCGGCAACACGCTGGGCGCGGTGGTCAACTACGTGCTGGGGCGCGGGATCGAGCGGTTCCGCACTCGGCGCTGGTTTCCTGTCAACGCGGCGCAACTGGCGCGCGCGCAGCGCTGGTATGCGCGCTGGGGCGTGTGGACCCTGCTGATGAGCTGGGCGCCTCTGGGCGACGGCTTTACCGTGATCGCGGGGGTGATGCGCACGCCGGTCTGGGTGTTTCTCGTGCTGGTGACCATCGCCAAGACGGCTCGCTACATCGTGCTGGCCTGGCTCACGGTGCAGGCGGGCGGATGACGCGAAAGCAACGGCGCTATCCCCCTGCCTCGACGTTGATCCGGTCGTGTATCGCGATGACGCGGTCGGGCCAGGTAGACTTTATATACGCCAACACTTCGCGCATCTCCGCCTCGGTCAGCGCCCCGGCGTAGCCCGGCATCCGGCTCTGGTAACCCTGCCCCACCACCGCCGCCGTCCCGCGCCGCACGATGTCGAGCAGGACGGCGTCGGGGTGGTGCCAGGTGTGGCCGGTCTGGTCGTGCGGCGGGGCGGGCAGGTAGCCCTCGGCGTCGCGGCTCTGCCAGTCTGGCTCGCCCTGCAGGTCGCGCCCGTGGCAGGTGGCGCAAGTGGCCTCGTAGAGCCGCTCGCCGCGTGCCACCGCATCGGCATCGCGGTATGGCAACACCCCCTCCGCCTGCGCTGCACCAGCCATCGTGCCGAGGGCCAGCCCCACGCGCAGGGCCACCATCCGTTGTCTCGCTCTCATCGGGAGCCTTTCTCTTCGCTGCGATTTTCCCCGCTATCGGCCTCTCCCCCGCTGGAAGGTCAAGCCCGATCGCGGCGCTCGTTCCGCCACCGCCACCCTTTACGCGCGCTGCGTGCTGGCTTATCTCCGGGCCATGCAGGACACCGACATGCCCAAGCCCCCGCTCACCCTCTGGCTCGCCGCCCCCCGCGGCTTTTGCGCCGGTGTGGACCGCGCGATCAAGATCGTGGAAATGGCTCTCGAGAAGTACGGCGCGCCGGTCTACGTGCGCCACGAGATCGTGCACAACAAGTACGTGGTCGATGACCTGCGATCCAAGGGCGCGGTCTTCGTCGAACAGCTTGACGACTGCCCCGTTGACCGCCCGGTGATCTTCTCCGCCCACGGCGTGCCCAAATCCGTCCCCGCCGAGGCCGCCGCGCGCCAGATGCTCTATGTCGATGCCACCTGCCCGCTTGTGTCCAAGGTCCATATCGAGGCCGAGCGCCACCATGAGAACGGCCTCCAGATCGTGATGATCGGCCACGCGGGCCACCCCGAAACGGTGGGCACGATGGGGCAATTGCCACAGGGCGAGGTGCTGCTGGTTGAGACCCCCGCCGACGTGGCCACGCTCGCAGTGCGCGACGAGGCCAAGCTCGCCTTCGTGACGCAGACCACCCTGTCGGTCGATGACACGGCGGAAATCGTCGCCGCCCTTCAGGCGCGCTTTCCGTCCATCATCGGCCCGCACAAGGAAGACATCTGCTACGCCACCACCAACCGGCAGGAAGCAGTCAAGGCGATGGCCGAAAAGGCCGAGGCGATGCTGGTCGTAGGCGCGCCCAACTCATCGAATTCCAGGCGTCTGGTCGAGGTCGGCGCGCGCGCCGGATGCTCCTACGCGCAGCTTGTCCAGCGCGCGACCGATATCGACTGGCGGGCGCTTGAGGGCATCACCTCGGTGGGCGTCACCGCCAGCGCCTCGGCCCCCGAGGTGCTGGTCGAGGAGGTGATCGACGCCTTCCACACCCGCTATGACGTGACCGTGCAGGTGGTCGAGACCGCGCAGGAAAACGTCGAGTTCAAGGTGCCACGGGTGCTGCGCGAGACGGCGTGAAGTTGGTGGCGGGTGCGACGTGTCGGGTAACGCCCCAAGGATCAGCTCGGGCATGACAGCGCGTTGCGGCCGTGAGCATAATGGCCTGGAGCGGACGTTCAGGTCTTGGCGCCCCCGCGCGGAATAGAGGCGCGTTTACGCGCCGCCGCGCAGCGCCCGACCGCTTCAGGCCAGATCCTGACCGTGGCGACCGGCAGAAACATCCCGCTTGACAAACAACACACCACGCCCCCATCCGCCCTTGCCAACCCCGCCCCACCGCGCCAATTTGCGCCCCATGTTCCAGAGAATCCCGCGCGCCCCGCTGATCCTTGGCCTTACCGGCCTCATCCCCTTCCTCTGGGGGGCGCTGACCGTGCTGCTGCCCGATCTAGGCCTGTGGACGGTGCGGGCCATCGGCCCGCGCTTCGCCGGGCCTTATGTCATGCTGTTCTACGGCGCGGTGATCCTGTCGTTCATGTCCGGCGTGCTCTGGGGCTTTGCCAGCAAGGCCACCGGCACCCTCGCCGCCACCGGCTATGCCCTCTCGGTGATCCCCGCGCTTTGGGCGTTCTTCATGACCGGCGGCGGGCCGGTCTCGGCGGGGATGAACCTGATTTTCGGCTTTGCCGGGCTCTTGGCTCTGGACTGGCAATTCGCCCGCTGGGGCCTTGCGCCCGACTGGTGGATGCCGCTACGCCTCCTGCTCAGCGCCGTGGCTATCTCCTGCCTCGGCATCGGCGTTTTCCTCTGAGGCCCACGACATGACCGATCTCACGCTCTATTCCATGCCCTCCTCGGGCAATAGCTACAAGGTGCGGCTGCTGCTGGCGCTCGAGGGGCGCCGCTACCGGCATGTCCCCATCGAGACCAACACCCCCAAACTGGCCGAGGCCAAGGCAGCGGGGCACCTGCCGCTGGGCAAGCTGCCCGCATTGCATCTGCCCGACGGCACGATCCTGACGGAATCGAACGCGATCCTGTGGTACCTTGGCCACAGCACCGGCTGGGTGCCCGAGGGCGCGCTGGCGCAGGCGCAGATGCTCGCCTGGATGTTCTTCGAGCAGAACCGGCACGAGCCGGTCGTTGCCGTGCGCGCCTCGCTCGCCACATATCCGCACCTCGCGCAGGAGGCCACGCCCGAGCGTATGGCCGCCCTGCTCGACGAGGGCCACGCCATCCTCGGGCTGATGGAGGACGCGCTCGACGGCCAGGACTGGTTCTGCGGCCCCTCCCCCACCCTCGCCGATATCGCGCTCTACGCCTATACCCATACGGCGGGCACGCGCGGCGGCTTCGACATGGGTCGGTTCCCGCGCCTCACCGCATGGTGCGCGCGCGTGGCGGCGCTGCCGGGCTACGAGGGGCTGATGGATGGCTGATCTCTTCGCCTATACCGACGGGGCCTGTTCGGGCAATCCCGGCCCCGGCGGCTGGGGTGTGCTGATGCGCGCAATAGAGGGCGACACGATCGTCAAGGAACGCGAGCTTTCGGGCGGTGAGGCCGAGACCACCAACAACCGGATGGAGCTTCTGGCCGCGATCCACGCGCTCGAGACACTCTCGAAGCCCTCGGCCATCACCATTGTCACCGACAGCGGCTATGTTAAGAACGGTGTGACCGGCTGGATTCACGGCTGGAAGAAGAACGGCTGGAAAACCGCCGCGAAAAAGCCCGTGAAGAACGTGGAGTTGTGGCAGCGCCTCGAAGAGGCGCAGAAACGCCACGCCGTGACCTGGGAATGGGTCAAGGGCCACGCAGGCCACCCGGAGAACGAGCGCGCCGACGAACTGGCGCGCGCCGGAATGGCGCCGTTCAAGCCGGGCAAGAACGAGGCATGAGCTACCTCGCGCTCCTCGATTACGCCGCTGTGCTGATTTTCGCACTCACCGGAGCGCTCGTCGCCTCGCGCCAGCAACTCGACATCGTGGGCTTTGCCTTCCTCGCCTGCCTGACGGCGGTGGGCGGCGGCACGCTGCGCGACGTGCTGCTCGACCGCAACCCGGTGTTCTGGATGGGCAACCCGAACTACATCCTTATTGCCTGCGCCGCCGCGCTGTTGGTGTTCTTTACCGCGCACCTGGTCGAAAGCCGCTACCGCTGGCTCCTGTGGCTCGACAGCTTCGCCCTCGCCGTGGCCGTGCCCGCGGGCGTCAGCGCGGCGATGGCGATGAGTCAGACGCAGGTGATCGTGGTGCTGATGGGCATGGTCACCGGCTGCATGGGCGGGCTCATGCGCGACGTGGTGGTGGGCGAGGTGCCGCTGGTCCTGAAACAGGGCGAGCTCTACGTCTCGGCGGCCTTCGCGGGCGCGCTCGGAGCTGTGATCGCGCGCCTCTTTACCAATGACCCGCTGGTGGTCCTCGGTATCTGCGCGGCGCTCACATGGGCCTTGCGCGCGGGTTCGCTCGCCTTCGGCTGGCGGCTGCCGGTCTACCACGCCCGCCCGCCGCACAACTGAGGTTCACCGGCGCTCCAGATACATCCGGTAAAGCCAGATCAGCAGCACCGCCCCCAGCACCGCGCCGATCAGCCCACCAAGAAGCCCCGTCACCGTCAGGATCACCCGGATCAGCACCCCGCCGATCAGCGCCCCGGCGATGCCCAGCAGCACGGTGGGCACCACGCCCGCCTGCATCCCCATCAGCCGGGTGGCGAGAAAGCCCGCCGCGGCACCGATGATGATGAGATAGACCACGCTCATGGCTCACCTCCGCCTGCGCCAATGGGTCGGCACGATGACGAGCGCGCCAACCGACGAGAGGATCGCATCTATCCCGGGCGCGCCAAAACGGATACCGAACATGATGCGGATGAAATAGAACAGGAACGCGCCACCCACGCAGATGATGATCGACGGGATGTACCCGTTGCGCGTGAACCCGCTCCGCTCGCTGGCGTAGCCCACGATGCCTGCGATCACCACCGTGCCGAAGAGTTGCAGGAACATCGCGTCACTCCAGTCGCATCCCAGGGGCAAGCGCCATGCCCCGCAGGAACTCGCCCGTATCCTGCGCCGCGCGCCCGGCGCGTTGCAAGCGCAAAAGCCGCACCGCACCGCGCCCGCAGGCCACCGTCGCGGCATCGTCCAGCACCTCGCCCGGCGCGCCCTGTCCCTCGGCAAGGCACGACCCCAGAAGCTTCACGCGCTCATCGCCGGCCATGCACCACGCGCCGGGAAACGGCGACAGGCCCCGGATCAGCCGATCCACCTCCTCAGCCGGGCGACTCCAGTCCACCCGTGCCTCTGCCTTGTCGATCTTGGCGGCATAGGTGATCCCGTCCTCCGGTTGCGGTTCGGGTTCCAGACCGTCCAGCCGCCCCAGCGCCTCGACGATGAGCCTTGCCCCCAGGGCCGAGAGCCGGTCATGCAAGCCGCCCGCCGTCTCCTGCGACCCGATCGCCAGCCGCTCGCGCAACAGCACCGGTCCGGTATCGAGCCCTGCCTCCATCCGCATGATGCACACGCCGGTCTCGGCATCGCCCGCCATGATCGCACGCTGGATGGGCGCCGCCCCGCGCCAACGCGGCAAAAGACTTGCATGGATGTTGAGACAGCCCGCGCGCGGTGCATCGAGCACCTCCTGCGGCAGGATGAGGCCGTAAGCCACCACCACCGCCACATCCGCCCCGAGCGCGGCAAACTCCGCCTGCTCATTCGCGCCCTTCAGGCTTGCAGGATGGCGCACCGGCAGGCCCAGCGCATCGGCCCGCGCCTGCACCGGGCTTGGCCGGGCCTTCTTGCCCCGTCCGGCAGGGCGGGGCGGCTGGCAATAAACCGCGGCCACCTCGTGCCCCGCCGCCACCAGCGCATCCAGAACCGGCACCGAGAAACCCGGCGTTCCCATGAAGATCACGCGCATGCCGCCCCCTTCATCTTGCCAAAAATATCCAAATCAAGAGCGTTCCATGCATACCGCCCTCAGGTCAGTTTCCGCGCCCGCCTCAACAGTATATCCCGCTTCACACGACCCAGCCGGTCGAAATACATCCGTCCCTGCAAATGGTCGATCTGGTGTTGCACGGATGTTGCCCACAGCCCCACGAAATCGCGCTCCTCCATCGCACCAACGGCATTCAGGTACCGCACCGTCACCGCGCGCGGCCGCTCGATCGTCGCCGAGACGCCGGGAAGGCAGGGGCTGGCCTCCTCGTGGGAGCGCAACTCCACGCTCGCGTGCAGGATCTCGGGGTTGGCCATGCGCACCGCCTGCCCCCGTTTCGTGCTCGCATCCACCACCGCCAGCGCGCGCATCTCGCCCAGTTGCACCGCTGCCAGCCCGACACCCGGCATCGCCTCCATGACCGCGATCATCTCGTCCCAGAGCGCGTGCACCCCGTCGTCGATCTCCGTCACCGGGTCCGCGGCCATACGCAGCCGCCGGTCAGGCCAGCGCAGGACCGCCCGCGCGCTCAAGCGCGCGCCTTCTCTCGCTTGAGCTTGACCATCCGGCGGGTGATCATCTGCCGCCGCATGGCTCCAAGATAGTCAATGAACAGCTTGCCGTTGAGGTGATCGATCTCGTGCTGCACGCACGTCGCCCACAACCCGCCGAAGCCTTCTCGATGCTCGGCCCCGTCGGGATCAATCCAGCGCACCTCCACCTCGGCGGGGCGCGTCACGTCGGCATACTGATCGGGGATCGACAGGCAGCCTTCCTCGTAGGTGTTCATCTCCTCGGAGGACGCCAGCACCTCGGGGTTGATCATCACCAGCGGTCGCGGGGCCTCGCCCTCCTCCTTGACGCAATCGAGCACGATCAATCGCGACAGCACCCCCACCTGTGGCGCGGCGAGCCCGATGCCCGGCGCGTCGTACATGGTCTCGAGCATGTCATCGGCGAGCTTGCGCAGATCGTCGGAAATTTCCGAGACGGGCGCACAGACCTTCTTGAGCCGCGGGTCGGGATGGATGAGGATGGGCCGTTTCATGGCGCTGATTTAGGGGATCGGCGCGCGTTCCGCAACGCCCTTGCAGCCGCCGCGCATTCGGCTAGCCTGCGCCTCGGCAACGAGCAGGAGACAGGCATGGATTTCGACGAGATCATCGACCGGCGCGGCACCGGAGCCACCAAGTGGGACAACATGGAGGCCTATGGCGGCGTCTCCCCCGCTGACGGGATCCCGATGTGGGTGGCCGATATGGATTTCCGGGCCGCCGACGTGTTGCAAGACGCGGTACGAGACCTGCTGGAGAGGGCGAATTACGGCTATTTCACCGGCGACGACGCCATGAACGAAGCCGTCGCATGGTGGATGAACGAGCGCCACGGTTGGGCCGCGGACCCCGCCCACATGTCCAGCACCGCAGGGCTTGGCCATGCCATCGCGCTACTTCTCGAAACCTATACCGATCCCGGCGACGAGGTGATCATCTTTACCCCGGTTTATCACGAGTTTACCCACAAGATCGAGCTGACCGGCCGCGTCGTCCATGAGGCACCGCTCGTGATCCGCGACGGCATCTACCACATGGATATCGACGCGCTCGAGGCCGGGCTGACCGGCAGGGAACGAATGATGCTGATCTCCTCCCCGCACAATCCCGCCGGACGCATCTGGACCGTCGGCGAGCTGCGCGCGCTGGCCGAATTCTGTGACCGGCACGACCTGCTCCTGGTCGCCGATGAAATCCACCATGACCTCATATTTCCGGGCCAGCATTTCACGCCGTTCCTCAATGCGGCCCCCGAGGCGGCAGAGCGCTGCTTTGTCCTCACTGCAGCGTCAAAGACCTTCAACACGGCCGGGGCACGCCTCGGCACGGTCACGATTCCCAATGCCGAGATGCGCAAACGGTTTCGCCGGGCCCTGCTGGAACACCAGACACAGCCCAATCTCCTCGGAGTCGAACTGACGCGCGCGGCCTATTCGCCGCGCGGTGCGGCCTGGGTCGATGACCTGGTCTCCTATCTCGACGGAAACCACCGCCTCTTCCTGGATGGGATCGCACAGATACCGGGGCTCGCGGCGATGCCGATGCAATCCACATACCTGGCATGGATCGACTTTGCCGGGACCGGGATGGACATGGAAGAAGTCCTTCGCAGGGTGCATAACGAGGCGCGCCTCGTGCCATCGGTCGGGGCGGCGTTCGGCACTGGCGGTGAGAGCTTCCTGCGCTTCAACATCGCCATGCCGCGCGCGCGGGTGGCCGAGGCGGCAGAGCGACTGAAGGCGGCTTTCGCGGATTTGCAATAGGGCAAGCGCCGCGTCATCCGCGCGTCACGCGACCCGCCCTCTCGCGGAACGCCGCCACGATCTCACGCGGGTCGCGGTCGGCCTCGATGGCCAGCCGCCGCAGCCCGAAATGCACATGCGCCATGTCCTGGTAATAGCGTGTATAGGCGTAATTCGTGGCCGCCCCCGCCGCCGCGCCCAACAGCGGCACGCTCTGCGCCGCGAGCTTCTGGCCCAGCACCGCCGCCAGCCTCGGCGCCACCCGCGCGATGAGCGCGCGCAGCGCCGCCCCGGTCAGCGTCACGCGCGCCCCGATGAAGCCCAGGTCGCTGCCGTCATCATCGCTGAGCGGCCCGGCGGTGCCGAACACCTCGACCGAGGCGAAGCGCACCCCCGGCTCGGCCGGATCAAACCCGTGCGCGGCGGCCTCGTCCTGGATCGCGCGCAACAGCACCGTCACCGTCACCGGTAGTTCGGCGAGCGCCGTGGGCAAACCTCCCATGCCCCCCGCCGCGCCCATCACCGTAGTCAGCAGCCGCGTGCGTCCCTGCGACATGTCGGGCACCGAGTCGCGCGTGCCATGCGCCGCCTCTGCCGCACCCAGCAACGCGCGTTCCGTCACCGTACCCAGCCGCGCCCGCGCCTCGGCCGGCAGCCGGTCGAGCAGCCCCTCGGCCTGCGCGCCGATGAGGTTGAGCACGTCCATCGCGCCACTGCCTGCACGCGCGTGCCGCGCCACCAGCGCGTCGAGCCGCGCTTCGACCGCCGGTTCTTCGAAGGGCCGTCCAAGGATTTCCATGCCGTCCGCCTCCCAACTCCTGCCAAAGAAATGACGGCGGCCGCACCGGAATTCAAGCTGCGGGCGCCACCGCGCCCGCCACCCCGTCCCACGCACCGGGAGTAAGCGCCAGCCCCAGCACCCGCGCCGGGTTCGTTGGTGGTGGCATCTCGACCTTGTCGAGCCGGGCAAAGCCGAAACGCCCGTAATAGGGCGCGTCGCCCACCAGCATCACCCGCGCCCAGCCAAGCGTGCGCGCGCGCTCGACGCTCTCGCGGATGAGCCAGCCGCCCAACCCCTCGCCCTGATGGGTGGGATGCACCGCCACGGGGCCCAATAGCAGGGCGCGCGCCTCCCCCACCCGCACCGGCCAGTAGCGGATCGCACCCGCGATGATCCCGTCCTCGCGCGCCACGAGGCACAGATCAGCCACCGGCGCCACGCCCTCGCGCAGCCGGTAGGAGGACAGCGCCTCGCGCCCCGGCGCGAAGCACAGGTCATAGAGCGCCTCGACCTCCCACAGATCCTGCGGCCCCTCGGGCCCAAGCTCGACCATGACGCACCGCACCTTTGCGAGAATTGACTGGCACGCCGCGTAGCACGGCGTTACCGCTTGCACAAACCGGATCACCCCCGAAGGAGACTGCATGTTCTACCGCCCCGAGGACGGCCACGGCCTGCCGCACAACCCGTTCAACGCCATCGTCACGCCGCGCCCCATCGGCTGGATCTCCACCCGAGACGCCGAGGGCCGCGACAATCTCGCGCCCTATTCCTTCTTCAACGCGGTGGCCTATGTGCCGCCGCAGGTGATGTTCGCCTCCACCTCGGCCAAGCCCGACCGCGACGGCACAAAGGATAGCGTCGCCAATATCCGGGAAACGGGCGTGTTCTGTGTCAACGTGGTGAGCGAGGCGCTGACCGACGCGATGAACCGCACCTCGGGGCCGTGGGGCCGCGAGGTAGACGAGTTCGCCGATGCCGCGCTGGAAAAGGCAGAGTGCAAGACGGTGGATTGCGCCCGTGTCGCCGCCAGCCCCGCCGCACTCGAATGCCGCCTCACGCAGATCGTCCAGCTTCCCGGCGAGGCGAACTTCGTCGTGTTCGGCGAGGTGACCGGCGTGCACATGGACGATGCCTGCCTCAACGATGGCCGTTTCGACGTCACCCGCTACAACCCGCTCTCGCGGCTGGGCTACATGGATTACGCGGTTGTGCGCGACACGTTCAGCCTCCAGCGGCCAGAATAGGGCGGGCGGGTCTGGCCTGGAGTGGACGTTGATCATCCGACGATGAGCCGCGCAGCGCCCGACCGCCGGGTGGGCGCGGTTCGGTTTGTGCTATGCGATTTATGGCGCAAGATACTTCAATGATCACAGCTATTTGCGACGTCGAGGAGCG
>NZ_PVWS01000054.1:0-9303 GCF_004126395.1 Roseovarius sp. A46
CGACCTCCAGCCGTCCAATGACCGGAGGTGCAAAGAAAATGCTTGCAATTCTGGCTGCGATTAGACGACTCGATCACACGCCGACAAGGTCAAAAGGTTCTTGCATCATGGGCGGCAACCAAAGAAGACGGTAGTCGTTCAGTTTTACGACTTCGTCAGAAATTACAATAAATTCAAAGGTGTACATAACCAAAAAGTAGAGGTGCCCAAGGGCCTCGAAGTAACCGCCGTACTTGACGGACAACAACGACTCACTGCTCTGAATATCGGCCTACGCGGGTCGATGCGATTGAAGCTAAAGGGAAAGCACAAGAAAATCCAGAGGCTTACCCGGTACGGTATCTATACATCGGTTCTATAATCAGCGCGGCACCGCCGAGCAGCACATAAAGGAAGGCAAATACGCCTTCCGCTGGACGCGGCTGTCATGCAAGCGGTTCCGCGACAACGAGGTGGGGCTGCAACTGCACGCGCTGGCCTATAACCTGGCCACCTTCCTGCGCTGCATCGAGCTGCCCGAGGCCATGGCCGATTGGTCACTGACCAGCCTGCAACTCAAGCTGATCAAGATCGGGGTCCGTGTCGTGCGCCACGCCCGCGCCATCACCTTCCAGTTGGCCGAGGTGGCCGTCACCGGCCCGATGGTGCGCGCCATACTCGCCGCCATCCGCCGATTGCGAGCGCCTCCGTCATGCGCGTGACCGCGATCCAGATCCAAACTGAACAAAATCGGCTCGACAGGTCTGTCTGACGCGCTGAAAAACGCCTCAGAAGGCACAGGATAACCCCGTCGCTTGGCCTGAAACACCCACAACCGGACGTCTGCGCCAGGCCAAGCGCGGTCCGGAGAGAGGAAATGCTTGACCGTACGGTCTCGTCCGGCGATCTTTCCGTCATGCCGCAGGCCACTTGGGGAATGTCGGGTAAACTGTTTGGAAGGGAAAATTATGACCACTATTCCAAGGAGAAACTGATGCCCACTGTTTATTTCAAGTCTTCCAACCCAGCGGTAGATGGGTCCATTACGTACAGTTCCAATCTCGCCCCCCAATTTGGCGGAACTTATACGGACGCATCGGCTTCCTTAACAATTAACGGTGATAATTTTAATGGATTTTTGACATTTCTTGTCTTTGACAGCTTAGCCCAAGGTGTTGGAGATTTTATAAGAATCACTGCCCAAATGCTTTCTGGCTCTAGGCAAATTCAAGTTGACTTTCAATTAGAATCGTCTGGGCCAAATACGTTCTCCGGCACCTCTATTCCCAGTGACTGGTCTTTAGCAGACTTCAACCAAGTCAGTTCAATAACCGTAAATGACCCTAGCGAGTTGGGGTTTTTTACTTCACAACTAACCTATTTTGATGAAATTCCTCCTACGACGCAAGAAAACAGAGATGATTCTGGCTTTCCAGATTTCAATATTATAAACGGCAACTCTGAAGATAATTCTATTATTGGAACACCTGAAAATGATCACATCTTTGGGTTTTCCGGTGATGACATTTTAGATGGAAGATACGGTAAGGATATCTTAGACGGCGGTTCAGGTGATGACGCTTTAGTTGCGGGTTTTGATGATGGCACTGGGGATACTTTTATTGGTGGGCCTGGACGTGATATTTACATTATTAGAGGGTCGGATGTAGAAGATTTTGTTGTAGAAATTGACCTTCTGCCTGGCTTTGATAATTATGGAAATACATTTTCTGGAATTGAAGATGTTTATGGTGGCACACAATCTGATTTAATTTATGGAGACAGTTCCGAAAACACGCTTTACGGGTGGCTGGGTAATGATACACTTTTTGGAGGTGGGGCTAATGACAGACTACATGGTGAAAACGGCGATGATTACCTAATAGGTGGTGCCGGCATTGACACGGCTGTCTACTCGGGCGACCAGAGCAGTTACACCCTGACGCTCAGCCCTACCTCGACCACGTTTACTGATCGGCGTGCAGACGGCAACGGCACCGATACGCTCAACGACATGGAGTTTTTGGACTTCGATACCGAGATACCGGCACTCGGCGGGAACCCACTGAACTTGGACATGTTTGGCGGGCCTACGGAACTCGGTGCTGACAAGTTCTCGGAATTAATTGAACTCTACATTGCCTATTTTAACCGAGCACCTGATGCACTTGGTCTGAACTTCTGGGCAACTAACTACAGCAAAGGGCAGTCGCTACAGGAAATTGCCACTCTCTTTCTCGACCAAGATGAGACCAGAGCCCTATATCCAGAAGGGACGTCTAATGCTGTGTTCTTGGAAGACGTCTACCAAAATGTCTTGGGTCGCGACTTTGACCAAGAAGGTTTCGATTTTTGGGAGAACGATCTGAATTCCGGTGCCATTGGGCGAGATGAGTTCATTTTCAAATTCCTTGATGGAGCACAGGGGTCAGATGTCGGCTTTCTGGAGAACAAGGTAAAGATTGGTACGTATTTCGCGGTTACCAAAGGGATGTCAGATGGTGAAAATGCTTCAGTTGTCATGGATTTATTTGATGGTACAGATGCGAGCATTGACGACGCCGTAGCAGCCATCGAAAACTTCTACACCGATGCACTGGACCCGACAGATGGCGAGTTCCTGATGCCCCTTGTCGGGGTGCTCGATGACCCGTTCGCCATGGCTTGAGCGACGGCAAGTTGATCAGAACCGGGGGTGGCTTTGGGCTCTCGACCGGCTTTTGCTGTACGTTACACGAATGGCCGCTGTCGAGAAATGGCCCTAGAGAACTTTTAGAAGCCTTCGAGTGAGCCAGTATCTTATGCGCCGTTTCTTCTGGTGTCCGCTCCTGAGCCGTTGCGATATCTGGTACATCTCCAATTCACTCAACTAATAGACGTTATATATTAATCGAATGTAGGGAGTCATTCGGCATTGTTGCAAAACTCAGGCCTGAGGCGTGAGTTCCCCTTGCCCCGCTGACGTCATGCCACGCGGACGATCTCGGCGGTTCCGAGGGCGGAGAAGCGGTTCATGAGGGCGATGCGGATGTGGATTTCGGCGGTCCGGCGGTCGGGGTCTCTCGCGGCGATACGCTCGCCGAAGGCTTTCAGGCAGCGCATCTTTGCCTCGATTCGGCTGCGGGCGTGATAGCTCGTCCAGCGCTTCCAGAAGGCTCGGCCATAGTATCGGGTGGCGCGCAGGGTCTCGTTTCTGGCGCGTGCCGCAGGGCAGTTCTCTTTCCACAAGCGTCCGTTCTTACGGATCGGGATGATTGGAACGGCGTCACGCTCGATGATGGCCTTGTGGCAGCGGCGCGTATCGTAGGCGCCATCGGCGGTCACGGTACCGATCTGTTCGTCCTCGGGGAGCTGGTCGAGCAGGTCGGGCAGCACGGGGCTGTCGCCGTCGCGACTGGGGGTGAATTCGACGGCGTGGATGTCGGACGTGGCCGGATCCATGGCCAGATGCACCTTGCGCCATTGACGACGGCCCTGCGTGCCATGCTTGCGCGCCTGCCATTCGCCATCGCCGAGGAACTTGATCCCAGTGCTGTCGACCAACAAGTTCAGCGGCCCATCGGCGCGGCGATACGGGACCTGCACCGCCAGGGTCTTCTGCCTCCGACACAGGGTGGAAAAGTCCGGCACCGGCCAGTCCAGTCCCGCAAGACGCAGCAGGCTGGCCACCATCCCGGCGGTCTGGCGCAAGGGAAGCTTGAACAGCACTTTGATTGACAGGCAGAACTGGATGGCCGCATCGGAAAAGACCGGCGGACGTCCGGGCCGGCC
This sequence comes from Roseovarius sp. A46, assembly GCF_004126395.1. Lineage (NCBI taxonomy): Bacteria > Pseudomonadati > Pseudomonadota > Alphaproteobacteria > Rhodobacterales > Roseobacteraceae > Roseovarius > Roseovarius sp. A46. The sequence goes on from NZ_PVWS01000054.1 coordinate 3,751, forward strand.
GTCACGCGGCGCGCGCCAGGTCATGTCCTTATCGACCCCGATCAGCAGAGACCCCCGTTTGCGCAGCGACGCGTTGTAGTTGGACCAGTTCGTCGTGCGATAGCGGGCAGGAGGGGGCTTACTCATGCAGCCCGTGTAACCGCATGGATTCGCAAAGTGAATCCTCCAAAGAACGAGTTCTGCAACAACGCCCAGCCACGTTGATGCGGTTGAGGGAAAACAGGAAGTCCATGCCGCGCGGCGTTTCCTCGGCTGATGAGGCCGCCATGCGGACATGCGGTCTTACAGCGAGTCAGGAAAGGTCTTGTCCATCAAGACGCGCGGGTAACACCAGTTGTATCCCATCGGCAACGCTCTGATAAGCGTGTCAAGCGCTATGAAATGGCGAACGGATCGTCTAGCACGCCCACAAGCGGCATCAGGAACTCGCCATCTGTCGGGTCCAGTGCATCAGCATGGTAGCTGTCGATAGCTGCGACAGCGGTGTTTATGCTCGCGTCTGTCCCGTCAAATAAATCCATGACGACTGCAGCATTGTCACCATCGGACATCCCTTTGGCAACCGCGAAATATGTGCCGATCTTTACCTTGTTCTCCAGAAAGCCGACATCCGACCCTTGTGCTCCATCAAGAAAGGTGAAGATGAACTCGTCTCGCCCAAGGGCACCGGAATCCAAGTGGTTTAGCCAAAAATTGAAACCTCCTTGGTCCAAGTCGCGGCCAAGGACATTTTGGTAGACGTCTTCCAAGAACACGGCGTTGGATGTCCCGTCCGGATAAAGCGCTCTGGTCTCGTCTTGGTCGAGAAAGAGGGTGGCTATTTCCTCCAGTGGTTGCCCGTTGCTGTATGCAGTTGCCCAGAAATTCAAACCCATCGCATCAGGCGCTCGGTTGAAATAGGCGATGTAGAGTTCAATCAGTTCTGAGAACTTGTCAGCACTGAGTTCCGTCGGCCCACCAAACATGTCCAAGTTCAACGGGTTTCCGCCGAGTGCCGGTATTTCGGTATCGAAGTCCAGGAACTCCATGTCGATGAGCGTATCGGTGCCGTTGCCGTCTGCACGCCGATCAGTAAACGTGGTCGAGGTAGGGCTGAGCGTCAGGGTGTAACTGCTCTGGTTGCCTGAGTAGAGTGCTGTATCGATACCGCCACCGCCGTTAAGTGTATCGTTGCCACCGTCGCCGGAGAAATGGTCGTCGGGGGAGCCCCCGATAAGGGTATCATCGCCGTCGCCGCCCGTAGCGACGATGCGTCGATCGGTTGCACTGCCGTCGACGTTATCGTCAGACACGCCACCTGTGAAATATACTGTGTTCGGCCCAATATCGGTTCCTGCAAGCGGGTCCAACGTCATTTTAAACGGTGCGTTGCCGGAGTAGAATTGCACGTTGGTGAAGTCATCTACGTAGAAGAGAACTTCTCCAGTGGACTGATCTCGCACCTCCACACGGTTTCCAGACGCGCCAACCTTCCAGTTAGTTGCGGTGAAGTCCGAGGAGGTAAGTTGCAGCTGTGGCGTCGACCCTGCGGTACTCGTGTCCACCGAAACTGAGAATCTTGGAGAAGTGCCTAACCCCCATTCAACATTTTTGGCCGCCGAAGCCTCAATACGATCAGGATAGATTGTACTTGCGAAAGGCTCTGAAATGAAACGAGTCGCCCCGATCGAAACATCTTTATCCGTTCGATTATCTTCACCATCTGCGATTTTCAAGAAAATATTTTCTGAAAATCCATCCAGGTAACTTGCGGCTGCTTGATAAAGCTCTATGTCATGCAGCTCGGCACGGGTGAAGTCTGCGTTATTGTTGATATCAACCAGGTAATGCTCATCACCTGCTCTATCAGTAAGAACCGTTGGAAGATCAATTGGATCTCCTAATATCTGAATGCTCGCAAAGTTATCAAGGTTGACCGGAGCATCATACAGACCCGGATTAGCAAAGCCAATGCCAACCACATTTCCGAGCGGTCCGAATTCTTGGACAAATTTCTGAGCCATCGCTGCGCCCAGACTGTGCCCTGTCACGTAGATTGTATGCTCCGGATCGGACAAGAACCCGGTGACGTCGAGTGTATCGAAGAGCGGTGCAAAGAGGTCGAAATGGCTGTCGATGGAAATATTTTGAACCCAGTCGATCAGCTGATCAGTCCCGGTGAAGGCGATTACCAAGGACTCTTCGTCCGGCGACCTTCCTACAATCGCGCTGCCGACGCCATCGATAGCGGGGAGGCGCCTTGCCACGATATCGGCGACAAGCTCGGCCATATTCTCTGGATCGAAGGCATTAATGAAATAGTTGCCAGTCATAAGTTCGCGATTGCCGAATGGGCTCGGAACAGAAAACGTCTGCTCCGAAAGGATCGTCCAGTCATCATCCAGTTCAGTTAAGATATTCCACTGATCGAAATACGCGGCTGCCGCAAAGTCCGCCAAGACACTCAGATTTTGCTGATGAAAGAGTTCGTCGGCTGAATCGAGCGGCAAGGGCCCTTGCATTTGTGACCCCGAAACGGACGCGACCACGCTCGTGTTAAAGTCGTCCTCGCTGTCAATGGCATTGAAGCCAACTTTGTCAGTGCCCGGCGGGCCAACGACGAACGCCCAGTCGTCGATTTGATCGATTGGGCGCACGTAGACCACGTTCGGTTCCGTAGGTTGACCGAGATAGGTGAGATATCCGCCCTCTCGCGTGCGATCCTGGACCGCGAAGCTGACGATGTCCGATAGCCCATCCGGGTCGCTGTAACTGAACAGACCGGTCAGCGGGACCACTTCGTCCGGGTCACCGATGTAGTCGGTCGCCTCGGCGACAGGTCGGGAGTTGATCGGTTGCGGGACGGCCCCTTCCGCAGCAAGGCTGACAGAATAGGCACCGGTATCGTCCCACCAGGCTCCGCCACCGCCTGCGCTGATCGCGAGGTAGTAGGTCTGCTGTCCGCTTCCGGGAGCGTCGAAGACGAACTCGGGGGTCGCGCCGCCCTCATCCCGGATTTCCGGCGACAGCGTATTCCCTTGCGCGTCTATCAGACGAATGAACGCCTCATCGAGAGTGTCGCCAAGATTCACGTCGGCGTCGGCGCTGAATGTGTAGCGTTGCCCACCAGTCAGAATGACCCGGAAATAGTCCGCATCGATGTACTCGCCGCTGACGTCGTCCTGCTGAATCTCGCCGAAGACCGTAGCGCCGACAGCGATCGCTGCATTTGTCGATGTATTGGCCGCGATATCGGTCGTCGTGACTGGCCCGTCGTCGGTGAACCTGACCCGGAAATCTCCAGTTGCGGTCCGGAAATCACTATCGTTCGTGTCGCCTGCGCTGACCGCTAGGTAGAAGGTCTGGCTGCCAGACTGACCCGACGTGCCATAGGTAAAGTTCGGCGCGCTTCCCTCTCCCTCTATTGATCCGCCGATCTCGTTTCCAGCGCTGTCATACAGCCGGATGAATACGAGCCCCGTGCTCAGCGAAAGGGATTGCACGTCAAACGTATAGGACCGATTCGCATCCAGCGTCACGCGATACCAGTCCTTGTCGATGAAGCCGCCCTGGCCATCCGAGTCCGGCCCCTGCAGCCCCGGCCCGTCTCCGGCGATCGGTTCCGCATCGATTGTGTCGGTGCGCCAGCTGCCTTCGCTCAAGATCGCAGTCGTGTCAGTGCCCTCGCGGACATCATCGGAACTGGGCGCGGAAGTTGCCGTGATGGTATGCAGCGCCTCGTTGCTGATGTTGCCGCTGAAGTCACGCGCCTCGAATGAAAATTGGTCGGTGCCGGTCCCGACGGTATAGGTCAGCAGGTCAAGGTTGTCGTAGTTCAGCTCGAACTGGTTGCCGGCACCCTCCGGGTCAATGACCGTCCCGTTGAAGCGCCAGACCGCGCCGGGCGCATCGGAGGCGTCGTAGACCAGGATGTTCTGGATGTCCGACGATCCATCCGGGTCAGTCACCGAAATCAGATCGGTCCCGGTCAGAACCGTGCCCGCCGCGTAGCTCGATACAGCCTCGATCGTGATCACGGGAGGGTCATTGACGATCGCCGTGATGGTATGCAGCGCCTCGTTGCTGATGTTGCCGCTGAAGTCACGCGCCTCGAATGAAAATTGGTCGGTGCCGGTCCCGACGGTATAGGTCAGCAGGTCAAGGTTGTCGTAGTTCAGCTCGAACTGGTTGCCGGCACCCTCCGGGTCAATGACCGTCCCGTTGAAGCGCCAGACCGCGCCGGGCGCATCGGAGGCGTCGTAGACCAGGATGTTCTGGATGTCCGACGATCCATCCGGGTCAGTCACCGAAATCAGATCGGTCCCGGTCAGAACCGTGCCCGCCGCGTAGCTCGATACAGCCTCGATCGTAACTTCCGAGGGCTGGTTCGCAACCACATCAATGAAAAAGCTCTGAATGTTGTCGCCGATGTTTGATTCATCGACGCTGTCATTGTAGTCAGTCTTGATTAGGAGCTCATACCGACCGGCCGCAAGGTCAGACGGCAGCGCAAAAGAAAGTGTCTCGTTTGTATTCGTACCTCCTGCAGACAGCGAGCCTGTGGGGTTCGTCTTGACGAGTTGTGCAGTGCCGTTACGAACGAGATAGAGTCCCAGAACACTGGAACTGGCACCCCCTAGCCCATCGTTCTCAACATCGACAGTGACGCTGAAATTGTCACCAGCCGAGTACGGCGTAGTAACGAGCTCGCCCTCGCTGATGTCCTGGCTACCCACATCCACGTCGGCTATGGTGAGGTTGGGAAGTGGTGGCGGAACATCGACAATGGTAACCGCGGTATTTGGAAGGGACGCAAGCTGCGTACTGCCGTTTGCAGCATACAGCAATGCGCCGAAAGCTTCCGATTGGCCGACGGATTCGCTTGTATCTTGGTTTATTACAATGTCGATTGAACGAACAACCGTGCCCGCTCCGAAAAAGACTGGGATATCGAGCGGCTCCCCGCCACCGGTTGTTTCGTAGTCACCCTCACCGTAGGTCGCTGTGCCTTGTCGTGTTGAAAACAAAAGTGTTTCAGATGTTGATGCGTCTGTTCGCTGGATCCAGAAGCGGACCGTGTCGCCTTCCGAGACGGACGCGGTGGTCTGAAAAAGGTTCTGCACATAAATATTGTACGACACGATATTCTACCACGCTGAAGCTACTTCGAGAACGTATTTTCCCTTTGATCAGGCGGTCCCGAATATTCTGGAAAAGAGCTTTCCCTCTGCAAAATTTTCGCACTACGTAATTATTTTTGCTTCGACGTTGATAATTTCTAGGTCAACAATCATGTGCAGCATACCGCGAAGCAATTTTCACGTGAGCTGGGTCATCAGTTCTGTTACCTTGCCCGTCGCTAGACTTCAGTGTCAACAAAAAGTTAACGTCCCGCCGATGGCCACCACTCGCACGAGGATCCTCAAACCGGTTCGCGTTCCATCGTTCGCACATGGAGTAATCGCGGGAGTGAGTCGCCCTAACGACCGGTCGGACTTGGAGGGTGGCTGTTCCCCGATAAGATGGAAGTACGGGCTCACGGCTGGAAGCCGGGCCCAAGCATCTGATGGAGAA
>NZ_PVWS01000055.1:0-8898 GCF_004126395.1 Roseovarius sp. A46
TGGCCTGTCCACCAACCGAGCGGCCGAAGCAGCCCGAAAGCCGCTGGAAACAAGCTGCCTGATGCCCGGCATGGCCCTCACATCGGCGCGTCGGCGCAGCAGAAGGCGTTGTTCAGACTTTCCCTAAGGGAAACTTGGGCTTCAAGAATTCACCACTTAGCGCCGACTGATAGGCCAGTTCTGAGTAACCGCGTGCCTGAAAATCTTGCGTTGCGTTCTGGAGTTTGGGGTAGTCGTGGGTCGACAGAATTGGCTGGCTCGATCCAATCTATTGCCCCATCCCTCTTTCACAGCCGTCTCTTGAACCTTTGTCCGAGCCTAAACCTCTCACAACGGCACTGGCTTTCCTTTCAGCCGATGCCTCGGGCAACCATTACTCCGCTCCAGGCCGCCACTGCAGTCAGTGTGGCGCCCCAGGCCATGTCGACGGCCACCATCGAGGGGTGCCAGTCGCGCATCACCGTCCAGCTGGTCAGCTCGTAAGTGCCGTAGGCGACAAAGCCCAGTATGGCGCCGTTGACAAACGCTGTTGCAGGCGTTCCGTCGCGCAGCGCCGGCTAACCCGCGAACCAGACGACGCCCCCCATATAGACGACGTAGAAAAGTGCGGCCGGGAGAGGACGTATCCCCTCGTGAAGCGTTTCTCCTCTGCTCCCGTTGAGATAGCCTGGTGCGGCAGTTCTTCTACGGGCGTGGATTCCAACGCCGCAGATTGTCTTCCCGTATGTGGTCAGTTCGCTTTGAAATTGGTCGCAGCAACGTATTCTCATATGCTCGTTAAACTGTTCGCCAGGACTTCGCTTGCCCATCGGGATCCGCCGCGACGCGTCTTCCTAAAAGGCGAGCCATTCCTATCGCAGGTGCGCCAATTTCGTTGCCCAAACGATGCCTCGCATACGTGATGGCTTTTGCCCTTGGCAAGTTGGCGCACCATGACCTCGCGAAAGGGGGCGGGGATGATCCCCGCCCGTGATATTGATGCCCTCTACAAGCTATCGAATGCACCCGCACGGAATTCGGCAATGGCGTGACGGATTTCAGCCTCGGTGTTCATCACGAACGGGCCGTAAGCCGCTACGGGTTCGTTGATGGGCTCGCTCGAGAGCAGCAGCACTTTCGCCTCCGTCTCGGCCGCGACCGAAAACGTCCCCTCGCCCTCCAGGCGGGCGACGGCGGGGCCGGTGATTGGCGCGTCGCTGTTGATCGCGACCGACCCGCTCAGCACTACCACGTTCACATCCTGCCCGTCGGGTGGTGCCAAGTCGGTCCGCTTGCCCGCATAAAGGCGCAGGTCCCAGACCTCCATCGGCGTGAATGTCCGCGCCGGGCCCACATGCCCATCGAAGGTGCCCGCGATCACGCGCAGCCGCCCGGCACCTTCGTCCAGATCGACTGCCGGGATTTGCGCATCCGTGACCGCCTGATAGCCCGGCGGGGCCGATTTGTCCCTTGCGGGCAAGTTGACCCAGAGTTGCACCATCTCGAACGGGCCGCCGCGCGCGGTGAAGTCGTGGCTGTGGAACTCCTTGTGCAGGATGCCATCGCCTGCGGTCATCCACTGCACATCCCCTTCGCGGATCACGCCGCCCTTGCCGGTCGAGTCGCCGTGCTCGACCTCGCCCTGATAGACGATGGTGACGGTCTCGAACCCCTTGTGAGGGTGCACATCGACGCCCCTCGGCCGTGACGCCGGCTCGAAGTGATGCGGACCGGCATAGTCCAGCATCAGGAACGGATCGTGGCTGTTTTCGCCGCTCATGTGTGAAAACAGCGACCGCACCGGAAAACCGTCTCCGACCCAATGGCCCGACGCGGCCGTGCTGATGGAACTCATATGTCTCATTTCGGATTCTCCCACTCGTGCGGTCTTGCCGCGTTCGAGGGTCAACTGTGCACCGCTCCGGAGCCGATCAATGGTCTTGCCGTTCTGTTTTCGAGAACGCGGGTTTCTTCTGTCTGGCGCTCTCTTGAGATCACGACTTAGTTCCGCGCCAAGCTCGCAAATTGCGCCGGACCAATCCTTGCCGTAATCAATTGGAATGCGCTGGACGATCAACGAGATCGAGACCTTTCTCGCGGTCATCGACGCGGGCTCCATCTCGGGAGCCGCGATTCGCGCGGATGTCTCGAAATCCGTGATCAGCAAGCGGATCAGCGACTTCGAGGCGGCGCTCGACACGGCCCTCTTCACGCGCCACGCCGGTCGCATCACGCCGACTGATGCGGCGCTGACACTTGCCGAAAGCCTGCGTCCGGCGCTGGCGCAACTTGTCAACGCAACCGAGGCCGCGGCATCTGGCGGGACGGACTTGCAGGGCCGGTTGAGCATATCGGCACCAATGAGTTTTGGCATCCATCACCTCGGCCCGATCATTGCCGGTTTCGCGCGCGCCCATCCCAGTCTTGAAATCGTTCTCGACTATGATGACGCCATGGTCGATCTCGCGCGCAAGGGGCACGATGTCGGCATCCGGCTGGGCGAGATGTCGGACAGCACGCTCCTGTCGCGCAAGCTTTGCGAGGACCGGCGCGCCATCGTCGCCAGTCCCGACTACCTCGCGCGTCACGGTCCGTTGACCGAGCCGGGCCATCTGTCGGAGCATGCCACCATCAGCTATCTGAACCGGCGCATCGGCGATATCTGGCGGTTCGATTCGCCTGTCCGGCCTCCCAGGCATTCCCACCTCGTCACCAATAACGGGGAGGCCATGCGCGACATGGTCTGCGCCGGGCTCGGCATCGCGCTCCTGCCGATGTTCATCGTGCACCGCGATATCGACGAGGGCCGTCTGGTCCAGGTTCTGCCGGATCTGCGGCCGCATTCCCTGCCCATTCATGTCGTCTGGCCGCCGGTCAGGCCAATGCCGGGAAAGCTCCGCCTCTTCATCGACCACCTCGTGGAGCATCTTGGCGACACGCCCCCCTGGCTGCGAACCTAGGGCCGGTTTCCGTCCGCTGCCCTTCTCTGCCCGTTCTCGAATCGTGAACCCGACATTCGCGCCGCGCCCAATGGCGGCGAACAGCACGCCCGGTATGCTGTGCGCGTTGCGCTTCGTTTCGTCCAGCCACATCCGGGCAGCCAAGCCGCGCAGCGCCAGAACACTCCGAGGCCGCGATGCCGGCCGCCAGACCAGAAGGAAACGCGAATGTCATTTACTTACAAGCGCCTGAACAAGGACGACGCAGCCGTCCTGCTCGTCGATCATCAGGCCGGGCTGCTCTCGCTGGTGCGGGATATCGACCCGGACAAGTTCAAGAACAACGTCCTCGCCCTCGCCGACGCGGCCAAATATTTCCGCCTGCCGACCATCCTGACGACGAGTTTCGAGGACGGGCCGAACGGCCCCATCGTGCCCGAGTTGAAAGAGACCTTTCCCGACGCTCCTTTCATCGCGCGTCCCGGGCAGATCAACGCCTGGGACAACGAGGAATTCCTGGCTGCGGTGAGGGCAACGGGCAAGAAGCAACTGATCGTCGCTGGCGTGGTGACGGAGGTCTGCGTGGCCTTCCCGGTGCTCTCCGCCATCGAGGAGGGTTACGAGGTGTTCGTGATCACCGACGCCTCGGGCACGTTCAACCCGATGACCCGGGACGCGGCCTGGGACCGGATGTCGGCAGCGGGCGCTCAGCTCATGACGTGGTTCGGCGCCGCTTGCGAGCTGCACCGCGACTGGCGCAACGATATCGAAGGGCTGGGCGAGCTCTTCTCGAACCACATTCCGGACTACCGGAACCTGTTTTCCAGCTACCTTGTCAGGCGCAGCTGAACGCGATCAAGCTGTGTGGCATCTCTTGGACAATGGCAGTGATCATGGCGATCTGCGCGTGGTCACTCGCCATTCGTTGCACCAGAGCCTGTCATCTGGAAATCGGGTTTGGAGGGCATGTGCACCATTCAGTATCGACGACATTGAGGATCCCGAGGATGTCAGCCATGCGCCCGTCTCAGTGGTATACGATGTGAGCATTTCGGCAGACAGTCTTTGGTCGCATAGTCATGGTGTAGGAGGTTTCGGGAACACGACGTCGGTGGCACCAGAAGGCATCCCCATATCACGATTTCGATTTTCCTAGGACTTCACATTCGTGCCGAGAGGTGGGTGGATGTGTATCAGTAAAAAGCAAGCCATTCCTAACCCCGGCTGCTGCGCCTTTCATCTCTCGGTGGGCGGGAGGCAATCCACCGCCGTCGGAGCAATGCGCCATGACGGCTCGATCAGTTCCAGGGAAGCAGGCTGACCGTGAAGCCCGGTGGAGGCGCAATTTCCATGAATGCGAGACATTGCCGACGGCCGCGCCAATCTCGTTTTTCCGGGATGTGCAGGGCAGAAGGATGCGCAAGGATGCGAACTTTGGTTGCCCTATGTGTCAAACTCGGCCCATAGCGGACTCCCTCCAACTGACACGACGCTGTAACGCAGCGTGAGGCACCCGGTCACGGCGCCGTCGCCGAAGGCGCAGCCCTATCATTGCCGGGTTCTCCTGCGGATTTACGGCTGGGTTCCGGGAGGATCCATCATGCGCGCACATACTTGATGAACTCCGTGAGGCTACCCACCTTTTCGTAAATACGTCGGGCGCGGGCGTTGGACCGCTGCGTCATCCAATACACAGTCGGCGTATTCCGTTCATCGGCCTCGACGTAGACGGCTTCGATCAGGTGGCGTCCAATCCCGGAGCCCCGGAATGCCGGCGCAACGAAGAGGTCCTGAAGATAGCAGACCTCCCCATCATGCCAGTTGTGGCCGTGCAGGATGCAATTCACAAAGCCCGCGACCCTGTTGTCGGCGATCGCGACAAGGCCGAAGCGGTCGGCATCCGCTGGATCGATCAGTTTCTTGAAGCTGCGCTCGAGAGAGGCTGTGGGCAGAGCCGTGCCGTAGAAGGCAAGGTAATCTCGGAACAGCGCGTTCCAGGCGGAACGGTCTTCCGGCGAGAGGGGACGTGCATGGACGGTCATCAGGGACTCCAAAGTTAGGTGGAACGGTTGCGGTGACTGCCCTGAGAGAGCAACCGCAGACAGAACGCCGTCTCGGCGAGGATAGTCAGCCCGTAGGCAGGCATGAATGCCGGGGACCATTCGGGCGCGAAGAAGCGCAGGCCGCTGCCGACGAGATAGACGAGGCCTGCGATCACCAGCCCAGCGCCAAACCCTTTCGCGAAGAGGCCCGAGCGCCAGACAACCCAGCCCATGATCAGGCTGTTCACACCGAAGAAGACAAGCCCAAGGTCGTATCCATGAGTGTGCAGGTCGAGGAAAACCAGCGCGAGCACTGAAGCATCGGTCAACTCGTCGGGACGGCCAAGCACCAACCACGCTGCCAGCAAGGCCATGAGGCTGACGGCGATCAGCACCGTCTGGATCAAGCGAAACACCATCGCCGACAGGGCAAGGCCCGGGGCCGCCGAGCGAAAGATCAGGTAGAGCAGGATCGCGAGCCCGGCGTCGCAGACCGCCATGACGAGGTCCGCGACGATGGCAAGGCGGAACTGACCGGGTGCCAAAAGGATTGCGGCGGCGGTGGCGTCCGCGTCTGCGAAGTCGATTGGCGGCCCCCGCAGGCCCATCTCGGCCCCAAGGCCCGTGATGATGATGACGAGGTAGAGAAGCCCGGCAAACGGCGCCTTCCCGACGAGGTTGTCGGTGGGTGCAAAGGGGGGCATGGTGCTTTTCCCATTCCGAAGGAGTGATCGGGCAACCTATGCCCAGCGTTTGACCGGCCGCACCCTGGCGCCGGTAACGAATGGGCGGTTCGCCCGCTGCCCCGCCCAGACAGAGCCGAGAACGATGGCCGCGCCGAGACCCTGCACAAGGGTCAGGGATTGGCCCAGAACTACCCAGCCGAGCAGCACGGCGGTCACGGGGCTCATCATGCCCAGCAAGGAGACAGCCCCCGGCTCGATCCGGGCGACGCCGCGAAACCAAAGCGCATAGGTCGCCGCCGCACCGACGAGGCCGAGCCAAGCAAGCCCTGCAAGGTTCGTCACCGTCAGGGGTGGCAGCGCAGGTTCCATAACCAGCACGAAGGGCAGCAGGATCAATCCGCCTGCGGTCAGCTGCCAGGCGGTGAAGCTGAGTGCGGAAACCGGCGGCTGCCATTTCCGGCTTAGGACGGTGCCCGCCGCCATGGACGCGGCGCCCCCGAGCCCGGCAGCGATGCCTACTGGATCGAGAGCGACATCCGGGCCGATCGGAAGCAGGGCCACGCCCGAAACTCCGGTCGCGGCCGCAGCGACCGCGCCTGCCCGGATTGGCGTGCCGAGCCACCCGCGCGCCATGAAGATGACCATCATGGCCTGAAGCGACCCGAGCGTTGCCGCCACGCCTCCCGGTAGCCCGTAAGCGGCCACAAACAACAACGCCCAGAACAGCGCGAAGTTGAAACTGCCAAGCAAGAAGACACGACCGAGCCAGATACGCGGCGGAAGGCAGCGCGTGAGTGTGAGCAAAAGCAGTCCGGCTGGCAAGGCGCGCAGCGCCGCCATCGTGATCGGGTAGCCCACTGGCAGCGCCTCGGTCGTTACGAGATAGGTGCTGCCCCAGACCGCCGGGGCGAGCGCCGTGAGAAGGATGTCGATAGTGCGGGACATTGGGGTCTCCTGTTGGGGCTCACTAGAGCGGAGGCGCGGACATGCGCGGGCGGTCGGGCCAGGGCTCGAGGGCGATGTCGCGCATCAGGTGCGGTGGCAGATCGCGTGGAATGTCTCGGAGGATGCGGTGGCGGCTCCGGCCGCGCATATGGAGAAAAGGCAGGGTCATGACATTTCTTTTCAGGCGACGAGGCGGATGGCGGCGCGCAATTGCGCGGCCAAGTCCTCGCGGGGTCCGTTTACAAGGCGTGTGCCCGTCTCGCGGACGATGATGGTGGGAACGGCCCGGACCTTAAGGGTGCGCGCCTTTTGCCGGTCGGCCTCGACGGCGCGACGGGTTTCTGGAACGTCGAAAATCTCTGCGAAGGCGGCAGCCTCGAAGCCCAGCTCCCGTGCGGCGCTCAGCACGACCTCGGGGTCCGCAACATTGCGAGCCTCGGCCAGATGCGCGTGCTGAAGGTGGTCGAACATGTCCCAGTGGGCGGACTGCCCGCCGATCCGTTCCGCGACCTTGCAGCCAAGCGCCGCGGTCATCCCGTGGGGATAGTCGAGCTGTGCGGCCCGCATGGCGTCGATATCGACAAGCTCAGGCCGGTCACTGACCTGACGGCAGACGGCCCAGTGCTCGAGGATGGTTTCTCGGGCATCCTCGGGACTCCCCCAGCGTGCAGCCATTTCGGCGCGGCTGGCTTGCAGAACGAAGGTGCGGTGCCGAATGTCGAGGTCGAAGTCCTCGGTCAGGCTGCGCAACCGCGACGAGATATTGAAGCACCAGCAGCAAACCACGTCATGGAAGAAGTCGACGGTAAGCGCGGCCATCAAGCAGCCTCCTCGCCCCGAACGTTGCCTGCAAGGCGCGCGGCGATCCGTGCGACATGGCCGCCCTGGAAGCGAGCGCCCGCCAGGTCGGTCTCGGTGGGCGCGCGCGAGCCGTCGGCTCCCGCAATCGTGCCGGCGCCATAGGGCGCACCACCGATGATGCCGTCAGCCGTTGTCTGCCCGGAAAAGCTGTAGGGCATGCCGACGATCAGCATCCCGAAATGCTGCAGCGGGATCTGGGTCGAGAGCAGCGTTGCCTCGTGCCCGCCATGCTGCGACCCGGTAGAAGCGAAGACCGCCGCCACCTTGCCCACAAGCGCGTTCCGCGCCCAGAGCGAGCTCGCCTGGTCGAGGAAGGACTTCATCTGACCCGCCATCATGCCGAACAGCGTCGGCGTGCCGAAGATTATGGCGTCATAGCGTTCCAGATCGGCCGGGGACGCGACAGGGGTGTCGTCCGTGGCAAACCCGGCCTTCTGCCGGACATCCTCGGGGACGGTTTCGGGCACGCGGCGCAGGTCGACATGGGTGCCGGGGACGGATTGCGCCCCTTCGGCCTCGGCCTGCGCAAGCGTGCGGACATGGCCATAGCTGGAATAATAAAGAACGAGCACACGGGTCATGGGATCCTCTCAGGGTTCTGGGTTTCCTTGCCCGAGAAGATCGCGGATCGGCGCGGCCGGAATAACCGCCCCGCTGTCAATTCATTCTTTACAGCGGTTGAAGAATGTCAGGGCCGAAGCGCGGCCCGCAGGTGGTCGAGAAACGCCGTCACCTTCGCGTCCATGCCGAGGCGAGAGGCGGTGACGGCGAATATCTCCGGTGCGGGCAGCTCCCAATCCGGCAGGACACGGACCAGGTCGCCCTGCGCCTCGGCCGGGTTTGAGACGAAATCCGGCAGAGTGCCGATACCCTGGCCCGCGATCAGCAGGTCGCGCAGAACCAGGCTGTTGCCGACGCGTAAGGGCGGGTCGAGCGGGATGGTCTTCGCGCCTGAGGGGCCGGTCAGGGTCCACGAGGTCAGGTGATCGGCCAGCAGGAAGCCGACGATCTTGTGCCCGGCGATATCTTCGGGCGACTGCGGCATGCCCGCGTCCTCAAGATAGGCGGGCGACGCGAAGATCCGTTGCCGCATGGTGCCGATCTTGCGCGCCACGAGCGCCGAGTCCGGCATCGCGGCGCGGATACGGATCGAGACGTCGAACCCGCCCTCGACCATGTCTACCACACGGTCGTCCATGGACAGGGTGAGGCGCAGGTCGGGATTTGTGATCCTGCCCCGGATTGGTGGACACCCATGATAGGCTTTCGAGCCAACGGAAGGAGTGTCCGATGGAGAAGAAGCGCCGGTATTTTCCGGCTGAGTTCAAGCGGCAGGCTGCGGAGCGCGTCGAGACGAGCGGGCTGTCGATCATGGATGTCGCAGCGGAACTCGGCGTCCACGAGACGCAGCTGCGCCGCTGGATAAGACAGTTCGGCAAGTCGGGG
>NZ_PVWS01000056.1:0-8313 GCF_004126395.1 Roseovarius sp. A46
TCTGAAACCGCGCCCGAAGCGCATCCGGCAAAGGTGCTGACATAATCCATCCTCCCAAACAGGATGAATCACAGATCAGGCTTCAAGGGAATCCCACCGATTCAGGTTTTCGGTGGGATGCTTTAGCGCATTAATATCTTGTAGGTATTTTTGGTTGCGGGAGCTCGCAACCGTCGAAACCTACCCCAGCCACGCTGCGTCCTGCCTCCATAAACGCACTGGCGTTTCGAATCCCCTGCCCTCCGCCACCATTGCGAACCCGTTCAAGCCGCCGGCCCGAGGCGGATTTTCTCCTGTTTTCAAAGGGGTCTGCCGGCTGGGTGCGAGCCGCTGAGACGCGGGTGCGCAGCGATTTCCGTCTCTGCATGCCCTCTCGTCTCTGGTAAGGCGAACCGCGCCGATTCCGGTTCGGTCGAAATTTCCCTCGCTTTTCCAATGGCCTGACTCGCGAACCCGCCAAAACTGCCCGCCCTGTTTCCATCGCTATCGACCGAAACAGAGACCGAACATGCAGGAGGCGTAGTCGGTGGGCTCGATGGCCGAGTGGCGCGTAGTGGTGGCGGTGGGGAGACGGGCCCTAGGCTTGGCGAAGGCGGACTCGCAGCGGGTTGGCATAGTTTCCTTTGCGATCCCAGAGCCGTCGGGCGTGCTCGGCTATCGCGGTCAGGAACGGGTTCCGCAGATCGCCATCGCCAGCGAGGATGATCAGATGTGCTTGGGCGCGCGACGCGGCAACGTTTATGAGCCGGCGCCCAGTCTCGCTATTCAGGAATGGGCTTCCTGCATCCACAGGATCGAAGATCACAATCTTCCGCTCGCTACCCTGTGCTCGGTGGACCGTGCTGACACGAACTTCCTTTTGCCCCTGCCGTCCCAGCATCGACCTGATGAGAGCACGCTGAGCGCGAAAAGGCGTGAGGATCAGAATGTCGTCCGACTCGACGTATGATCCGAGCAGCTCATGGACCCAAGCGGCAATGATTTCGGCAGATGCGAAGCGGATCTTGCCATTGTACTTCTTCGACCACGTCGCCTCGCCAGCGCGATCGTCTATGAGCACACGTGGGATTTCTCGACCATCGAGATACCATGGAGAACGTGCCTGCTTCCATTCCGGATCCCGCGCCGCTTTACGGCATACAATGAGGTCGCCACTGTAGAAGGTATGTGAGACGATATCGCAGACACCCTGGCACATCCGCGATTGCTCATTGAGGAACACGCTGGGAGCTTCTTTGAAGACGTCAAAGGCTGTCCGACCGAGGACAGTCTGTGTTGACGGGTCGCAACTCTGTACGATTGGAGCCAGCTGTTGCGGATCTCCGGCAAACGTGGCGCACTTCGCGATGCTGGCGACCATGAGGGCCGCCGGCAACATGATCTGGCTGGCTTCGTCGGCGATTGCAAAATGCCAGACACTTCCGCCCGGGTTCGCGATGCTGTCGAAGTGGCGGAAAAGGGAGTTTGTCGTGATCGCGACGACGCGCGAATAAGCCGAGATATGCGCAACATCCGTCTTGAGCTTGGCTCGCGCAGCTTCAAGCTTCTCTTTCCACGCAACATAGCGCTCGATTGTGAACGGGCGTGCAATTTTGACCCCGTAGAGGGGTGATCGGCGTCCAAAAATGACCCCCTTACATTGATGGTCATGATGCTCCCGAGGTCATCGGGGAGCACAGTGTGGGATGTTGGTCGTGGGGACGATAGCGAAGATCCGTCGGGCGTATTTTCAGGACAAGAAGTCGATCAAGCAGATCTGCCGGGAGCTGCGGGTATCGCGGAACACGGTGCGCAAGGTGATCCGGTCCGGTGCGACGGAGCTCACCTACGAGCGGACCATTCAGCCGTTGCCGAAGATCGGGCCTTGGAAAGACATGCTCGACGAGATGCTGGCGGTGAACGCACGGAAGCCCAAGCGCGAGCGACTGACCCGCATCCGCCTCTTCGAGGAACTCCGGGCTCGAGGATATGATGGTGGCTATGATGCGGTCCGGCGATACGCGGCGACGTGGTCCAAGGAGGAAGAGGAGGCATCTGCCGCCGCCTATGTGCCGCTGAGCTTCGATCCGGGAGAGGCCTACCAGTTCGACTGGAGCCACGAGATCGTAGTGATCGACGGCGCGACGACCACGGTGAAGGTGGCGCACGTTCGCCTCTGCCACAGCCGGATGCTGTTCGTGCGGGCCTATCCGCGCGAGACGCAGGAGATGGTGTTTGATGCGCACGACAAGGCCTTTGCCTTCTTCGGTGGAGCCTGCGCGCGGGGCATCTACGACAACATGAAGACGGCGGTGGACACGATCTTCGTCGGTCGCGACCGCGCCTACAACCGCCGGTTCCAGCAGATGTGCGGGCATTACCTCGTCGATCCCGTCGCCTGCACCCCGGCATCCGGCTGGGAGAAGGGACAGGTCGAGAACCAGGTCGGCGTTGTCCGACGGCGGTTCTTCGTGCCCCGGCCGAAGTTCAAGAGCTACGCCGAACTCAACGCCTGGCTCGAAGATCGCTGTGTTGCCTGGGCCAAGGCCAATCCGCATCAAGAGCTTCGGGATCGAACGATCTGGGAGGTGTTCCAGGACGAGCGCGCGAGTCTTGTGCCCTATGTCGGCTCCTTCGACGGGTTCCACGCGGTGCCTGCCTCGGTGTCCAAGACATGTCTCGTCCGGTTCGACAAGAACCGCTACTCCGTGGATGGCCGCGCTGTTGGTCGCCCTGTCGAGATCCGCGCCTATGCCGAGCGGGTCGAGTTCTGGCAGGACGGCAAGATCGTGGGGCAGCACGCTCGAGCCTTCGGGCGCGACAAGGCCATCTACGACCCGCTGCACTACATTCCGGTTCTGGCTCGCAAGCCTGGCGCCCTCCGGAATGGCGCACCCTTCAAGAACTGGGACCTGCCGCCGGCAATCAGGCGCGTGCAGCGCAAGCTTGGCAAGGTGCCGAACGGCGACCGGCAGATGGTCCAGATCCTGAGCATGATCCCAATCGATGGACTGGATGCGGTGGATTCTGCCTGTGCCGAAGCCCTGAACGAAGGGGTTCCCGCGGCCTCGGTCGTCATCAACATCCTGGCCCGACATCGGGAGCCGACCCCGCCACTGACCATCGATACGCCGGCTACATTGCGACTGACCTGCGAGCCCGTCGCCGATTGCAAACGCTACGACAGCCTCAGGAGACCCAACCATGGAAAGATCACAGGTGCTGGACGCGATGAGCCAGCTGAAGCTCTACGGCATGAAGGCCGCCTACGATGAGATCATCACCACGGCGGTGAAGCGTCAGCACGAACCGCAACAGATCGTCGGCGACCTGCTGAATGCCGAGATCAGCGAGAAGCAGGCGCGCTCGATCAAATACCAGATGACGATCGCCAAGCTACCGCTGGCGAAAGAGGTCGACGAGTTCAGCTTCGAAGAAACGCCGGTCAACGAGACGCTGGTGCGCGATCTCGCCGCCGGGGAGTTCCTCGAACAGCAGCGCAATGTCGTGCTCATCGGTGGCACCGGGACCGGCAAATCCCACCTTGCCGTGAGCATCGCCCGGGCCTGCATCCGGCGCGGCAAACGGGGGCGCTTCTTCAATGTCGTGGACTTGGTGAACAAGCTTGATGCCGAAGCCCGCGCCGACCGACAGGGGCGCACGGCAGACCTGCTCTGCCGCCTCGACTTCCTGATCCTCGATGAGCTCGGCTATCTCCCCTTCGCGCAGACCGGAGGCCAGCTGCTGTTCCATCTCATCAGCCGCCTCTACGAGCGCACCTCGATCATCGTGACGACCAATCTCGACTTCGGGGAATGGCCTTCGGTCTTCGGCGACGCGAAGATGACCACTGCGCTGCTCGACCGTCTGACCCATCACTGCGACATCGTCGAAACCGGCAACGAGAGCTGGCGCTTCAAGACCCGTGAATGACCAAGGCCCCGCTGGCCCGATACGGCTGCGCTGTATGGGGGCTACACCGCATCGGGCCAGCTACCCGTGTGCTCCACGGGGGTCATTTTTGGATGCCGATAGGGGGTCAAGATTGCGTGCCGATTGACAATCTGGGCGCGCTGTTCGCGAAGTACGAGATCGCGGCACAAGCCAGCCTGCCGGTCACCGAAGACATCTTCGCCCACATCCTTGCGCGCGAACACGGCACCCGTCTGGCGCTGCTGGAGATCGCGCAGATCGAGGGCCGTTATGACGGCGCCATGGCGCAGGTCGAGCGGCTGATGGACCTCGACCCGACCGATCCGATTGTTCTTTTGTCCTTCGCGGAACTGGCGCTCGTCACGCCCGATGATCGCTCCCTCATGGATCGGGTGATGCGCGCCACAGTGCATGTCGAGAACGAGACACCGGTCGATACGGCGATCCTGCTCTATCGCGGTCGTGCGCTCGCCGCACTTGGCTTGTCCGAGGCCGCGATCGATGTCTTCACGCTGGCGAACCGCCGCCGCAAGGACCGGCCCGATGGGCTCTCACATCAGATCCAGTTGTCAACGCCGCGTTAAGAATCCCCAGAAGTGCCGAAGTAAATTTCCCCACTTGCACGGGTCCGGTGATCAGCCGGTGTCAGTGATCTGCAGCTCCGTTTTTGGTTTTCGGCGGTCGGCCGCGCCGCTTCGGCGGCGGTGGCGGGGTGATGGGTGCGTTGGCGCGGACATGCTCGGGGATGAGGTCGGCATGGCCGCGAAGCCGGTAGCTGGCGCCCTCGATCTGGATGACCACCGCGTGGTGCAGGAGCCGGTCGAGCAGTGCGGTGGCGACGACCGGATCGCCGAAGACCTCACCCCATTCCGCGAAGCCGCGGTTTGAGGTGAGGATCATGGCCCCCTTTTCGTAGCGGGCGTTGACCAGCTGGAAGAACAGGTTGGCGCCGCCGGTTGTGATCGGAAGGTAGCCGATCTCATCGACAATCAGCAGGGAGGCCCGGGTATAGAAGCGGATCTTCTCGGCCAGCCGGCCCTCACGTTCGGCCTGGCTCAGCGCCGTGATCAGTTCGGCCAGGGTTGCGCGGTAAACGCTTCTGCCAGCCTTCACGGCGGCGACGCCGAGGGCCGTGGCCAAGTGCGACTTGCCGGTGCCCGGCGGTCCGAGGAAGTGGACGACCTCGGCCCGGCGGATGAAGTCCAGCTGCGCCAGAGCCGCGATCCGTTCGCGATCGAGCGAGGGCTGGAAGCTGAAGTCGAAGCCTTCGAGTGTCTTTGCGGGCAGGAGCTTGGCGGTCCGCAGGGCCACGTCGATACGGCGCGTCTCCCGTGTCGCGTATTCCTCGCTCAGGAGCGTGTCGATGGCCTCGATCGCGGTGATCTCGCCTTTCTCCAGTTGCTGCAGCGTGTGATCGAGGGCTTCGAGCGCGTGCGGCATCTTCAGCCCGACCAGAGCGCCGTGGATCCGGTCCGGAAGATCGCTCATGACCGTGCCCCCTCGGCTGCCAGACGCTGGCCAACCGCACCGTAGAACTCAAGCGGCCGACGTAGCCCCTGCGCGGACCGCGACAGGGCTGGTCTCGGCGGCGGTGCCTTGCGATGTGCGGGATCGACGCGGCGTCGAGCCTTGCCTTCCAGCACCGGATGGCGGGCGATCAGTTGGCCATCCTCGTAGATCAGCAGTTCGGTGGCGTGATGCTGGACCTCGAGCGTCCGGCGCCGAGTGGTGTCCGGGACGGAATAGAAGTTGCCACCAACCGCGATCATCCCGTCCTTGCTCACCCGGCGCTCCACCGACAGCACGGCGCGGTAGGGGATCTCCGGGAGCGGCTTCAGATGGGAAACTTCCTCGGCGAACGCGTCATCCACCACGCGCCGGGTGGTGGCGTGAACGCGAGGGTTGGCCACTTCGGTCCGCCAGGCGTCGAACTGGCCGTTGAGATCGGCTATGTTCCGGAACGTGCGAGCCAGGAAGAAGTCCTGCCGGATATAGCGGAATGGGCGCTCGACCTTGCCCTTGGTCTTGGCCCGATACGGCTGGCAGGCGCGCGGCACCGTGCCGTAATGGTTCAGCAGCGCCACCAGGGAGGCATTGTAGGTCACCACACCGGCCTCATCCTCGCCGATCACGGCGGTCTTCATCCGGTCATAGAGGATTTCCTCGGGCACGCCGCCCATGTCCGAGAAGGCCGCGATATGACAACGCAGAACCGATTGCAGGTTCTGACTGGCAACGAACCGGCCCCAGAGCCAGCGGCTGTGCCCGAGCACCATCGAGAACAGCCAGACCTTGCGGACGATCCCGGGCTCATCGGTGAACTCAACTGTGAACTCGGCAAAATCGACCTGGGCCTGCTGGCCCGGCGGGGTTTCGAACCGGCGCTCGAACTGCACCTGCCTGGGCGGGCGCACCTCGCGCAGGAAGTCCGTCACTGCGGTGTAGCCGCCGTCATAACCCAACTCCCGGATCTCGCGCAGCAGGCGCGCCCCGCTGAGATCGGGAAAGGTCTGAACGCGCTCCTGCAGGTAGTGCTCGTAGGGCTCGATCACACGCGCCCGCGGCTGGCGCGGGCCGTAGACCGGCGTCTCAAGCCCACGGTCGAGATACTTCCGAACCGTCTTGCGATCACATCCAACCCTGCGCGCAATCGCAGACACGCTCAGGCCCTGCTTCTTCAAATCATGGATCAAAACGATCTCCCTCAGTCCTTTCACCTGTCTGCCCCTGTCAGTTCCTCATTCAGGGCATCAGGCCTCATGTCCCGCGTCAGAGACAATTCCGAATAATTGAAGTTCGGAATTGCCCCTGGCGCTCACCACTGGGGAATTTTCAAACGGCGGTATTGGGGAGATTACGTCCGGCGGTTACACAGAGAACGCGATTGTCCATCAGGGACGCCTTGACTCAGGTGTCGCCCTGTTGATCAAACCCTATACCCGCCTCGAACTGGCAACTAAGGTGCGCCGCGTTCTCGACGAGGATCGCGGATAGTTTGCGCAACATGCCATCCTGCCCCGAGGGTGAACTCGCCCGACTCCAGCATCCGCTTCCATCGGAACGCGCGGGCCAGCGCCTTGACCAACGTGTTGTCGGTCCGCTTCGGCTGCGCGGCGCCGTCCGGTAACTGCATCTCCTTCCTCCCGCCGCGTTTCACCACACGGTACGGGATGTGGAGCGTCACGGTGTCTGGGATCGGTGCGGCGTGTGACTGCGGTCTTCAACGCCGTCGCGCTTGCGCCACTTCCACACGGTTTGCTCGGAGGTTCCGTGGCGCTCGGCAACGATCCAGGCCGGTTCATCGCTCGCCTGGATGGCCGCCCTGATCTTCGGTGTGGTCGTCGCTTGGCTGTGAAGCTTGATCAGCATGCCGATCTCCCGTCTCGCACCTCGTTCAGAACAGACCGTGCCATGAACAGCGCAGATCGACGAGGGGCTATGTGATCATCCGGGATGAAACAGCTACTTTGCATCAGTTTATCGTAGCATAATTTGGTCCATTGTCGCGATGCTCCAAGTCAATGATGACTGGCACATAGCCCCCAAGCTGAAAGTGAAACTGACATGCCCCGCCCCGACGACATTTCCGGAACTGCCGCACTGGCAATTTGCGAATCGCTGCTGCTTGCATTGAACGATCACAGGATTTTGCCGGAGAAAGAGATTGTCGGCGTTCTCAAGGATGCGGCGGCGGCGCATGAATTTGCTCCGCTGGGGGATCAGGAAGCGCTTCATGCCGCCGTGGCATTACTGATCAATGGCATCCTTGCCGGCGGCAACTCGGTGCGCCGGCCCTGAGACCATCTTTGGGGCCGACCGTCAGAGCCGTCCCGGCAGCACCAGAATGATCAGGATCACCAGGATGATTCCGAGCCCCCCGCTGGGCCCATAGCCCCACGACCGGCTGTGTCCACAGGTGGGGAGCACCCCTTCTCTTTCTGTTCAACCTCCGCCGCACCGGCGAGCGCGCGGGCCGCGCCGCCGAGCGGCTGAATATGCTGGAGCGTCGCAATGCCATTCAACGACAGATGCTGGACGCGGCCGCCCGCCGCCCTCGTGATCGCAATGATCTTCTTGAGCTGTTGCGCGACAGAGGATTCTGAGCCGGGCGGTTTGTCAGTGTGCCCGCCGGTGGTGGACTACGGCCGTGTCGAACAGCAACGTGCGGCGGGTGAAATCGCATCGCTGTCGCGGGATTCTGTGATCATTGGATGGCGTTCCGACTATGCAGTCCTGCGGGATCAGGCGCGGGCGTGTCGCTGAGACATCTGAAACGAGTCGTCTAATCGCAGCCAGAATTGCAAGCATTTTCTTTGCACCTCCGGTCATTGGACGGCTGGAGGTCGGTCTTCAGGTCATGTGCGAGACAAATGCGCTTTAGGCTCCGAGTGCGCGTCTTTG
>NZ_PVWS01000057.1:0-7467 GCF_004126395.1 Roseovarius sp. A46
TCGCTTCAATCGCGATATGGCTGGGCTGGCGGCTGATCAACAACCCGCCGGATAATCGCGGTATGCTCCGCCACCATCACCCCCTGTTTGGTCATGGCAGCCTCATCGCGCATACTCTACACAAGCACACGGGACACCGATGATCCTGACCGAGGCACGCGAGCGGGGCATGCAGGATTAGAGCATGTTGCTCAAAAGTGGGAACCGGTTTTGAGCTCCTTGAACATGCGAATCAAGGAGTTAGAGCGTGTCGCGTGAATGCGAATGAACGCGACACGCTCTAAGGCATTCCGCCTTTAACCTGNGCATCGGCGCGAGGACGTTCACGGACATGTTCGAGGCCATAGCAGAGGTCTGCGATCTCTACTCGCCACAAGAATGCTGGAAATACTTCAAGGCTGCTGGATATGTCTCAGGTTAAAGGCGGAATGCCTTAGAGCGTGTCGCGTTCATTCGCATTCACGCGACACGCTCTAACTCCTTGATTCGCATGTTCAAGGAGCTCAAAACCGGTTCCCACTTTTGAGCAACATGCTCTAAAAGCCACCCCCGGGTGGCTTTCTGCGTTCAGGACCCCCGAATGAAGGCAACGAAAAGCCGGGTGAACAGCCGTACGCACCGAGGTCCGAACCTATTTTTGAGCAGAGGCAGGCAAGGAAAATGCATAGCCGATGCCGTGAACGGTCCGGATGTAGTGAGAGCGCCCTTCGGGGGTGGGCATTTTTCTCCTCAGGCGGCTGACAAGACTGTCTACTGCGCGGTCGTAACTTTCCCAGTCGCGCCCCTTGATCGCGTTCATCAACTGATCGCGGTTGAGCACCTGTCCACGGTGGCGCAGCAATGCGGCAAGCAGGTTGAACTCTGCCGTGGTCAAGGTGATCTCGCTGCCATCGCGCCCGTAAAGCTGCCGTGCGCCGAGATCCAGCCTGTAGCCATCGAAATCGATGGAGCCACTCGAGGACGCCCCCGGCTCCGGGGCGTCGGCCGGATGCGTCGGCGGAGCGGGATGCTTCTGCAGCCTGCGCAGCACGGCGTGCACGCGCGCCAATACCTCGCGCACACGGAACGGCTTGGTTATGTAATCGTCGGCACCGATCTCCAAGCCCACTACACGATCAGTTTCCGCCGCGCGCCCGCTTACAATGATCACCCCGCACGCGGGATCCTGTGCGAGTTCCTGAATGAGTGAAAGCCCGTTGCCATCGGGCAATCCCAGATCAACGATATAGATATCGAAGCGTTGGTTCGCTTGCTCTTGCTGAAACTCGGCAATCGTTCTTACGATCAGAACGTCACACCCATCCTCTGACAGCGCTTCGTC
The DNA here is from genome assembly GCF_004126395.1 of Roseovarius sp. A46. Classification (NCBI taxonomy): domain Bacteria; kingdom Pseudomonadati; phylum Pseudomonadota; class Alphaproteobacteria; order Rhodobacterales; family Roseobacteraceae; genus Roseovarius; species Roseovarius sp. A46. The sequence continues at coordinate 1,322 of NZ_PVWS01000057.1, forward strand.
AAGCAGCCTCGAAATCTGGTCGTCGTCATCGAGGAGAAGTACCTTGGGGCGGCTCACGATCTCACCGTTGGTTATGCGTTACAATCGTATTCCAGTCCTTGAAGCCAAACAAGTACCGGTTGTTTCTTTTCTACATCAATCCCTTGGAGTTTAGTAACTTGATGCCTTACGTCAAGGACATGTGATCTATGGACGACCTCATTACGGGGGTCACCCCTGTCATCGCCAGCCTTGCTTGATCATTTTTCGGCGCGCGCGGAATTTCGTCAGTCCTGAAAGAGTGCCTATCCGCTGGACGAGACTCTGGTGGCCGTTCCTTGCGCAGTGATATTGGCGGCGAAAGACGTTGAGGCGATCGCCGGCTTAGGCCATCCCGAGATTGAATTTCTCGGGCATTTCGGTCCGTTCGCCCGCGGCGATACCGTGCCACGTCACGCTAACCGATGTGGTCAAAGCTCTACCTGTGGCGGTTTTCTCGGATTGCTTCATCACCTGGGGCCACGTGCGCCCGGGGCGGTCGGGCAAACCCGCACGCCCCAAGGCACTCTGGCGATCCATCATGTTGTTACCTTCGAGCCGCGTACATCACCGATTGTGGCACCGGAACGAGCCGGGTCGCTCCTGTGCGGGCGGAATACCCGCTGCCTTGGGTTTGTTGAAACGGCAGCGACTTCTGCTTCGCGGGGCATGTGCGGTCGAGATTCAGCTTGTAGCCGATCCCATAGATCGTTTCGATTCCGTCGAACACAGGATCAAGCTTCCGAAGCTTGTTGCGTAACCGCTTTACGTGGCTGTCGATATTGCGGTCGTTGACCCCGTCTTGATGGCCGTAGTCGTAGATGGTTTCGATCAACTGTTCGCGCGACTTGACCATCCCGTCATGGCGGGCAAGCGCGTGCAGCAGGCCGAATTCCGTCTTGGTCAGGAACAGCTCGAGCCCCAGCCAGAACGACTGAAAACGGCTTTTGTCCATGACAAGCGTACCACGGTTGCCCTTCACTTCGAGGCTTTGTTCCATGGAGCGGTCGCGCTCCTTATCGACCGGTCGCGCGCGGAATGCGATCCGTGCAAAAAGCACTTCGGCTGGCACCGGCAAGCGAACGTAGTCTTGCGCACCAAGGCGCAGGACCGTCAATTCCTGAGAGGCCTCACCATTGGCCGTCGTCGCGATCACCTGTGCCTCGCCATTGAATCCATGCCGGAACATGAACTTCCAGCCGTTGGCCTCGGGATCGTCGAGCGAGACCACGATCATTTCGGGCCGGAACCTCGAAAGTTCCTTTTCGGCACGTCCGACATCGGCGACGACCAATGTCTGGTTCCCGGCCTCGCGCAGCAAATCCGCGGTTTCATTGAGAAGTGCCCGGTCGGCACCAACGAGCATCGTTTTGGTCATTTTCCTACCCCCAGTATGTGCGCCGGCCCATTTGCCGACGACACCTACATGCGGCCAAACTTTCGCCGTTATTTGGTCCTGATCTCAGAAAACGTTCCAGACATGTGCAAATATGTGCGGTGCCTGTGTCACCGCTGTTCTTGCGTGATGCCTATGGGAATGCGCGCGCTTGAGGATGCGTCACTGTCGCGTCGTGCTATCCGCCAGAACGGAATGCAGCTTTTGCGCCAGGTCTTGGCTGCGATAGGGCTTTGACAGAAGCTCCACCCCGGGATCGAGACGTCCCTGATGGACGATCGCATTCTTGGTGTAGCCCGAGGTATACAGCACGCGCAAATCGGGGCGGCGCTCACGCGCGGCCAGCGCCAACTCGTGGCCGTTCATTCCACCGGGCATCACGATATCGGTGAACAACAGCGCGATGTCGTCGCTGCCATCCAGCACTTCGAGCGCCTCCGCGGCGTTCCTCGCCTCGGTCACCCGGTAGCCAAGGCTGGTGACCGTGGCGACGACATTCTGCCTGACATGCGGATCGTCTTCGACAACAAGTATGTGTTCACCCTGTCCCGCCGGAACCTCTGCGATCTCCATATCGCTTGGTATTTCGACCTCGTCGGCACTGGATCGCGGGAAATAGAGCTTAATCGTCGTGCCCTCGCCCGACTCGGAATACACCTTGAGATGCCCGCTCGACTGCTTGGTGAAGCCAAACACCATGGGCAACCCTAGCCCGCTCCCGTCGGCCTTGGTGGTGAAGAACGGCTCCAACACGCGGTCCCTGACTTTTTGCGACATCCCGACGCCGGTATCGGTCACGGCGATGACGGCAAACGGGCCCTCCTCGATATCGACCATGCTGGCGGTTCCGGCGTCGATCCAGGTGTTGGCGGTCTCGACGGTCAGTTTGCCACCCGACGGCATGGCATCGCGGGCGTTGAGCGTGAGGTTGAGCAACGCCGCCTCCAACTGACCGGGGTCGATTTCGACGAGCCAGAGGTCATCGGTCAGAACGACCTCCATTTCCAGGTCTTCGCCGAGGGAGCGGCGCAGCAGTGGCTCTATCGAGCGCACGGCCTCGTTCAGATCGGTCACCTGCGGTGAAAGCGGTTGTTGCCGGGCTACGGCGAGCAATCGTGCGGTCAGCTCGGCCCCGCGTTCGGCGGCACCGACGATCTGCTCTGCCATTTTGCGCAGATCTTCCCGCTCGGCGAGCTTATCTACAAGAAAATCGCCGTTGTTCAACACGACGGTCAGCAGATTGTTGAAATCATGCGCCACCCCACCCGTCAACTGGCCGATGGCATCAAGCTTCTGGGAATGGCGCAGGATGGCCTCTCTTTCGCGCTCCTGCGTTACATCGACCATGCTGCCGATCACGCGCATGGCCTCGCCGTTGTCGTCGCGCAAGACGACGGCACGATCGCGGATATAGGCGACGCGCCCGTCCGCCCGCAGGAAACGATACTCTTCCTGCCACACGTCGCCCTTGCCTTCGACGACGCGGACGAGCCCGGATCTTACCTTTTCGATGTCCTCGGGGTGCACACAGGCCGTGATATCGGTCGCGAGGGCGGGGGTAGTGCCAAGGTCATATCCGAGCACCGTGCGCAGCTTGTCGCTCCACCAGAGCGATCCGTCGCGAACATCCCAGTCCCAGATCACGTCCTTGCTGGCATCCGTGACCAGCCGGAAGCGTTCTTCGCTAACCCGGAGATTTTCAACCCATTTGCGCCGCTCGGTGACGTCGCGTTGCAGGGCGACATAATGCGTGGTCTTGCCCGCGGCATCGGTTAGCGGGGTGATGTCCATCTCGATCCAGCGCGGCTGACCGTCACGGGTATAGTTGATGACCTCGGCGCGCACACGTTCCTGGCATTCAAGAGCGGACCGGATACGGTCCAGCTCGTCCCTTTGGGTGTCGGGCCCCTGCAGGAAACGCGGGGTCTGGCCGATCGCCTCTTCTGCGCTGTAGCCAGTCAGCCGTTCGAATGCGTTGTTGACATAGATGATCTGTGGCCCGTCCGGGGCGTCTATCGGGGTCGCGTTGGTGATCAACAGGACATCGTCCATCCGCGTGACTGCCGCGTTGAGCATACGCAGGCTCTGGGCGCGATGGCGCTCGCGCGTGACATCGCGGAAATAGACCGCGAGACCATCGCGCGAGGGATGGGCCGTCACCCGAAACCAAATGTCGAGCGGGGGGAAATACTCCGAGAACTCGACCGATTCGCCCGACTCCATGGCGTGGCGATACTCGGTTTCAAACCGGGTTCCGACCACCTCGGGGAATTCCGACCATATATTCTTGCCCAGCAGGTCCTCGCGCTTGCGCCGCAGCAGGGATTCGCACCGTTGGTTCACGTAGGTGAACCGCCACTTCGGGTCGAGCGTGAAAAAGGCATCTCCCATGCCCTCGATCGTCCGGCTCAGCCGGTTGCGCAGGGCGTGGCGCTCTTCGTCGATCCGAACGAATTCGGACAGGTCCTGAAGCGCGCCCAGAACGGCAACGATGCGTCCACCCTCATCGCGCTCCGCCTCGCCGACGGCCCGGACCCAGATCCGATTGCCACGGGCGCTGACGATCTGCACCACCTCGTCGAACGGGAGGCCATTTTCGGCGCAGGCGTTGAACCGGTCGGTGATCCTGTCCCTGTGTTCCGGCGGATAGAAGCCCAGAGCGCGTTGCAGGCCCACCTGCCTAGTGTCAGGGGCTTCGTAGATGTCCGCGGTTTCCGGGGACCATTCCGTGATCTGACTGTCCAGATCGACGCGCCAGCCGCCGATGCGGCCAACCTGACCCGCAACGCGCATCAGGTAATCGCGGCGCCGCGCGCGGGCCTCGTCCTCGGCTTCCCTCGTCACGTCCTGCACCACGCCGCTCAGGATCTCGCGCCCGTTCTCGGCGATCCGTTCGGCCCCTCCCTTGACGTGGATCACCGTGCCGTCGGAGCGGACGATCCTGTGGGCAAAGAAGAACTCACTGGTCGCGCCTTCGAAGAACTTGGTGTAATTTTCGAGCATCGCGTCGCGGTCATCTGGATGGACCATCGCGACGTATTCATCGAATGTCGGTGCCGAGGATCCGAGCGGCAGACCGAAGAGTACGAACAGCTCGTCCGGCCATTCAAGCTGCTGCTTCTCGACATCGAAACGCCAGGAATACGCCTTCAAGAGGCGCGCGGTGCTGCGGACAAGCGTTTGGTGTTCCGCCAGACTGCGCGACAGCGCTGCGGCCTCCTGCTTGCCCAGATCGGACGTGAGACCGCGCAACTGTTGCAGCGTGTCGCTCTCCGGGGCGCTGCTGTCTTTGCGGTCTGATCTTTCATGCAGGCTGTGCAGCACGAAACGCACGGATCCGTCCGGATGCGTCAGCGGCATGTTGACCACGCTCCACTGTACCCCTGCGGTCCCGTCATCGGTATCGGAGGATGGTCCGGCCAGCGCGATCGCCTGCGCCATGACATCCCTGCTTCCGCCATCGGCCACGCGGCGCAGCGAGTCCCGCAGGGTTTCAAGACCATCGCAGCCGGTTCGCGCGATACGTCCGCGCAACAGGTTGGGAAGCGGTTGTCCGATCACCTCGTCGCGCGGCGTGCCCAGCGCGCCTAGATAGGCGTCGCTGACTGCGACCACGGCAAGGCTCTCGGGGTCGAGAACCGCGAAACGCCCCGGAGCGATATTGAACAGCTCCGCGAAATGATCCGCTGTCGCATTCGCCGCCCGGATACGCGCCGAGGCCTCGGCAGACAGGTCCTGCGCCTCCTCCTCCTGTGCGACCAGTTCCGTCACGTCGTGGATGATCGAAAGCTTGCAAAGTTGACCTGACATCTCGACAAGCTGAGTGTGAACGTCCGCGATGAACGTCTCACCGTCCTTGGTGATGTGACGAAACCTTCCCGGGGCATCGGGACCATCCAGGAGCCGGCTGGCAAGTATGGCAGTCCGGGGCACCTCTTGCTCTGGACGCAGGTCCATGAGTGTCATGGATGTGAGTTCTTCTTTGGAATAGCCGTATGTCCGGGCCGCCGCGTCATTGGCCGCGACAATCCTTAACCCTTCGATTTCGAACACGAAGATCACGGTCGGGCACAGGTCAAGAGCCTCGACCATTTCCGGGGTCAGGGTTGGACTTGTCGACATTTGCCCCCCATGTTCTCGATATGTCGCGCGCACGAGGCACACGAAGAGGCGCCATCCCTCCCGCACAGCCCTTGCATATGTTGCACAGTGCCATTTTGGTGAGTGGACGTCGATGGAATTTCCACCGCGCGTTTTTTCGGGCATCGCATCGTTGCGACCCCATTTGGCGCACAGATTGCCATCAGTAGCCGGACGGGTAGATGTGTCGCAAGCGTTAACATGATTCACCACATTGCCTCTGAGCATCACAATCATTGGCACATCCCTCTATCGTAATCCCGCTGCCCCAAATTGAACGCCGGCGCAGATACCGCCGTGACTGCGGTTCACCCCAATCGTACCCGGCTCCGATATGACGACGATCCATCCTGAGCGGATCGCGTTTTCAAACTGACTGCCAGCGTACACATGGGTCATTCACCTATTGCCAAGCTCCGGCTTGCCGACTGCGATGAGGAATATCTGGCATTAACCTCACTCCGTTTCATGCCACGGCGAACGGATCGTCCAGCACGCCGACGACTTGCAACAGGAATTCGCCATTGCTCGCATCCAGAGCGTTAGCATAAAATTCGTCTATCACAGCCACGGACGTCTCGATGCTTTCCTT
>NZ_PVWS01000058.1:0-7098 GCF_004126395.1 Roseovarius sp. A46
TCACAGACTTCATGGCAGCCTACAATTTCGCCCGGCGCCTCAAGACCCTCGGTGGCCTCACGCCATACGAATACATCTGCAAGGTCTGGATTTCAGAGCCGGATCGTTTCATCCTCGACCCGATCCACCAGATGCCGGGACTGAACACCTAGGATAACCACAGGAGCTGATAAATTTGCAATCGGGATTGGGCCCTCGTTCGCAGATCACCATTTCGACTAGCGGCTTGGAAACGCTTCACAAAAGGGCCTAACAGATGCGCGCACTCGATCACCAATCAACGGCTCAACAACCTTTTGCACAACGGGTGGCGACCACAGAGGCGGGCGGACGAGGCAATCGACAACGGCGCGCTGGCGCCCGTTCAGCGAAATATCGGCTGAAACCATTCGAGCTGTTTACATCCTAAGATTAGAGGTTAGCGTACGCTCAAAACGACCCGGAACCCCTGCAGTAACGCGCGGGGCTGACGTAAGAAAAAGCGGAGTAGGGATGGCGATCACGCTGCAAGCGAAGGGGCTGACGAAGGAGTTCGATGGATTCGTCGCGGTGAACAACGTCGATCTCTCGATCGAGAAGGGGTCCATTCACGCCCTAATCGGCCCCAACGGGGCCGGCAAGACGACCTGTTTCAACCTGTTGACGAAGTTCCTGCAACCGACGCGCGGAACGATCACCTACGAAGGGCGCGACATCACTCGCATGAAGCCGACCGATATCGCCCGACTGGGCATGGTGCGGTCGTTCCAGATCTCAGCAATCTTTCCCGACCTGTCGGTGCTGCAGAATGTGCGCGTCGCGTTGCAGCGCACCCGTGGCGAAAGCTACGATTTCTGGCGATCCAACCGAATCTTGGCTAAGCTCAACGATCAGGCTTGCGCGCATCTCGACGAGGTCGGGCTCGCGGATTTCACCAACGAGCGGGCCGCAGCGTTGCCTTACGGGCGCAAGCGCGCGCTGGAGATCGCGACTACGCTCGCGCTCGAGCCCGACATGCTGCTGCTCGACGAGCCGATGGCTGGCATGGGGCGCGAGGACGTCACGTTGATCTCGCAGTTGATTCGCCGGATCGCCAAGAATCGTACCGTGCTGATGGTCGAACACAACTTGTCGGTCGTGGCCGATCTGTCGGATCGCATCACCGTTCTGGCGCGTGGCGAGATATTGGCCGAGGGGACCTATGCAGAGATTTCCACATCCCCCGAAGTGATCGAGGCCTATATCGGAGCGAGCCATGAGTGACCCGTCCAATGTGCTGCTGAAGGTCGCCGGACTGCAGGGCTGGTATGGCGAAAGCCATGTCCTGCACGGGATCGACTTCGAGGTCCGCAAGGGCGAGGTCGTCACCCTTCTGGGCCGCAACGGGGCGGGCAAGACCTCGACCCTGCTGGCGATAATGGGCATCCTGGAAAAGCGGACCGGGTCGATCACGTTCTCCGGCACCGAGCTGATCGGGTTGCAGCCGCGCCAGATTGCCCGGCTGGGGGTCGCTTTCTGCCCCGAGGAACGCGGGATCTTTTCGTCGCTGAGCGTCGAGGAAAATCTGATGCTGCCACCCCGCATATCCGAGGGTGGTCTCAGCATCGAGCGGATCTACGACCTTTTCCCGAACCTATACGAGCGGCGGAAAAGCAGCCAGGGGTCCAAGCTGTCGGGGGGCGAACAGCAGATGCTTGCCATCGCGCGGATCCTGCGCACCGGCGCGAAGACCCTCCTTCTGGACGAGCCGACCGAGGGGCTGGCCCCGGTGATCGTCCAGCAGATCGGCCACACCATCGCGGCCCTCAAGGAAGAGGGCTTCACCATCGTGCTGGTCGAGCAGAACTTCCATTTTGCCGCATCGGTCGCCGACCGCCACTACGTCATCGATCAGGGCCGCGTCGTGGACATGATCCCCAACGACCAGCTTGAAGAGAATACCGAGAAACTGCACGACTACCTGGGTGTCTGACCATCACGGCACCCGGAAAAAGGCGCATGTGCGCCGCAAACAGGAGGAAAAGACATGATCAGGAAACTTGCCATTAGCTGCTCAGCTCTGGCTGCGATCACCGGCGCGCCGGCGCTGGCCCAGGACATCGACGTCAAGCTCGGTGTGCTCAATGACCGCTCGGGCACCTATGCGGACCTGTCGGGCGAAGGTTCGGCCGTGGCTACGCGCATGGCTGTCGAGGATTTCGGCGCCGCCGAGAAGGGCCTGAACGTCGAGGTCGTTTCGGCCGATCACCAGAACAAGCCCGATGTCGGCAGCAACATCGCACGCGAGTGGTACGAAGCCGACGGTGTCCATGCCATCGTGGACGTGCCGACCTCGTCGGTGGCGCTGGCCGTGGCCGACATCACCGCTGACGAGAACGGCGTGTTCCTTATTTCCGGGGCCGGGTCGACCAGCCTGACACGCGAGCAGTGCCAGCCGACCACCGTGCACTGGACCTACGACACCGCCGCGCTCGCCAATGGTACCGGCGGGGCCGTGACCAATGCCGGCGGCAAGAAGTGGTTCTTCCTGACCGCCGACTACGCGTTCGGCCACTCACTGGAGGAAAACACCATGGCCGTCGTCCGCGATAATGGCGGCGAGATAATGGGTAGCGTGCGTCACCCCTTTCCGGCGCAGGATTTCTCGTCCTATCTGCTGCAAGCTCAGGGCTCCGGGGCTGACGTGATCGGGCTGGCCAATGCCGGCAGCGACACTGTCAACGCGATCAAGCAGGCGTCGGAATTCGGCATCACGCAGGCAGGCCAGTCGCTGGCCGCGCTACTGATGTTCGTCACCGACGTGCATTCGCTGGGGGCCGAAACCGCGCAAGGTCTGAACCTGACAGAGGCCTTCTACTGGGATCAGAATGACGCAACCCGCGCCTGGACCGAACGCTACGAGGCCGAGATGGGCTCAAAGCCGACGATGGTCCATGCCGGAGCTTATTCGGCCACCATGGCCTATCTGGCCGCGGTCGAGGCCGTGGGCAGTGCCGAGGACGGCGCCGCCATCGTCGCCCAGATGCGCGAGATGGAGATCGACGATCCACTCTTCGGCAAGGTCGAGATCCGCGGCGACGGTCGCGCGATCCACGATATGTACCTCTTCGAGGTCAAATCGCCGGACGAATCGGAGGGCGAATGGGACCTCTACAACCAGATCGCGACTATCAGCGGCGAGGACGCCTTCCTGCCGATGCTGGACGAGTGCGACTTTTCCAAGCAGTAAGCCCTGAAATGGACCGTCCCTCGGCTGAACCGGGGGGCGGATACCCGCTAAACCGACGAACACTCCAAGGATAGCCGTCATGTTCGAGCTTCTGGGAATACCGCCACAGGTCCTGCTGGGCCAGCTTCTGCTGGGGCTGATCAACGGGTCGTTCTATGCGGTACTGTCGCTGGGTCTGGCGGTGATTTTCGGGTTGCTCAACATCATCAATTTCGCCCACGGCGCACTTTACATGGCGGCCGCCTTCGTGGCTTGGATGCTGCTGAACTATCTTGGCATAGGCTACTGGCCCGCGCTTATCCTCGCACCGCTGATCGTCGGTGCCTTCGGAATGGTGCTGGAACGCACGATGCTGTCGCGCCTCTATCACCTCGATCACCTCTATGGGCTGTTGCTGACCTTCGGTCTGGCGCTCGTCATCCAAGGGCTGTTTCGCAATTATTACGGCATTTCCGGTCTGCCCTACCAGATCCCTGAATTGCTGTCGGGCGGGCAGAACCTCGGCTTCATGTTCCTGCCCAACTACCGCGCCTGGATCGTTGTCGCCTCTGTCCTGGTGTGCTTCGGCACCTGGTTCATGATCGAGAAGACACGGCTGGGCGCCTACCTGCGCGCCGGCACCGAGAACCCGACGCTGGTCGGGGCGTTCGGCGTGAACGTGCCGCTGATGATCACCCTGACCTACGGTTTCGGCGTGGCGCTGGCTGGGTTCGCCGGCGTGCTGGCCGCGCCGATCTACTCGGTCAACCCGAACATGGGCGAGCAATTGATCATCACCGTCTTCGCGGTGGTGGTGATCGGCGGCATGGGCTCGATCATGGGGGCGATCCTGACCGGCTACATGCTGGGCATCGTTGAGGGCCTGACGCGGGTGTTCTATCCTGAGGGATCCGCCGTCGTGATCTTCGTCATCATGGCAATCGTACTGATGATAAAACCTGAAGGACTGTTCGGGAGGCCCGCCTGATGGCTATGAACGACACCACGACCGAGAGCGCGCCTGCAATCGAATCCGCCGGCATGCCGGTATTGCACAAGATCATCTTCGCCGTGCTGCTGGTCTTTCTGATCGCGCTGCCGTTCTTCGTCTATCCGGTCTTCGCGATGAAGGTCATGTGTTTCGCGCTGTTCGCGGCGGCGTTCAATCTTCTTCTGGGCTTTGGCGGGTTGCTGTCGTTTGGCCATGCCGCCTATTTCGGCGGTGCCAGCTATATCGCCGCGCATGCCGCCAAAGTCTGGGGGCTGACCCCGGAACTGTCGATCCTGTGCGGGGCCGCGGCCGCGGCATTTCTTGGCGTCGTCATCGGTTCGCTGGCAATCCGAAGGCAGGGTATCTACTTCGCAATGGTGACGCTGGCCTTCGCGCAGATGGTTTATTTCATCGCGCTGCAGGCGGATTTCACCGGCGGCGAGGACGGCATTCAGAGCGTCCCGCGCGGTGATCTCTTCGGGCTGATTCCGCTTGCCGACAACATGGCACTTTACTTCTTTGTGCTCGTGGTGACGTTCGGGGGTATCCTAGCACTTTACCGGGTCGTGCATTCGCCCTTCGGCGAGGTCCTGAAGGCGATCCGCGAGAACGAGCAGCGCGCTATTTCCCTCGGCTACGACGTAAACCGCTACAAGCTGATCGTCTTCACCCTGTCGGCAACGATGTCGGGGGTGGCGGGTGCCACGAAAAGCCAGGTGTTCCAGCTGGCCACACTGACCGACGTGCACTGGTCGATGTCGGGCGAGGTCGTGCTTATGACGCTTCTGGGCGGCATGGGCACGGTCTTTGGGCCGCTTGTGGGCGCGGGCTTGATCGTGACGATGCAGAACTACCTCGCCACGTTCGGGGCTTGGGTCACCATCATCCAAGGGGTAATCTTCGTGATCGGGGTGCTGATGTTCCGCGAGGGGATCGTGGGTGTTATTTCGCGCTGGCTTAAACGATCGCTCTGATTCCGCAAAAGAAGGGCACTCCTTCGCCGTCAACGCCGACGGGCCCCAGCGACCGCGAATGTCGTTCGAGTCAAATGGCGTCGTCGTTGAAAGCGTTCGACCCGACCTTATCTCCGCAAGGATATCCGGCCCGAGCGGTCTAGTCATCTGGAACTATAGTTCGTGTCATTTCAGGACAGATATGAGGAGATGATGCGATGGTGGGGCGTGTGGCGGACGAGGTGGTTCTGAGCGACGAGGAGCGGGCCTTGCTGGAGGCACAGGTTCGGAGGCACAAGGCGGCGCGATCGCTTTCGGACCGATGCCGTATGATCCTGCTCTGTGCGGACGGGCTGCAAAGCAAAGAAGTTGGTGCTTAGCTTGGAGGCCATGAACACACTGTCGGAAAATGGCGATGGCGTTTCGTGAAGGATCGGATCGAAGGGCTCACCGACGAATACCGCCCTGACCGCCCACGAACGATCTCGGACGAACAGGTTGCCGATGTGATCAAGCGAATACTGGAAACGACGCCAAAGGATGCAACCCATTGGTCGATCCGGTCGATGGCCGAAGAAATCGGTCTGTCACACACCACGATCCGCCGCATCTGGAATGCTTTCGGGCTGCAGCCGCGAAGTGTTATCGCATCCTATATTCTTCAGAAGCGCTTTTCGCATACCATGCCGCCATCGGACATTCGCCAGTGCCAGCATGAATTTCCGGTATGGGCCGTCCCTGAAGACGGTCCTCTTCTTCAGATTTCAATGGCTGTTGCGATCGCAAGAGCATCCTCATGCTCGACGCCGATGCGCACGGGTTTCTGTGTTTTGCTTTGCAGCACCGACGCGCGTTCGTTGATCTGGCCGGACGCCATGACATCGAGCCCCTCGACTCCTACCTGACCTCACCCCTCGCCAGATACGATCTTGCCAGCCCTGTCCACAGCCCGTTTCTGAGGGTCGTCCATCAGGTGGGCATAGCGCGCCGTCGTCTGGGCCTGTGTGTGACCCAGGAGCCGGCCAATGGTCTCCAAGGTCTCACCGTCGCTGACCAGGAAAGAAGTAACCATCCGGCGTAGGCCGTGGTCTCTGGCGTCTCTCAGATCGTAGGCTTGGGTTTGTGGGGCCGCGGGGCCCATTTCTTCGCAAGCCGGTCGAAGCGTTCGATGATACTGTCGATCTCGGCATCTTCGGCGTCGAAGTTCCCGCCCGACCAGTGGACCATATCCGTGTGCTGCTCGTGGTTGGGGTCGGCGAGAGCTTCGAGGAACTCCTCGTAGCCCCAGGCGCCGCCGACGTCCTCGGGCGGGCTGGCCCCGGAGGCCTTCAGCAGCCGTGGATAGGTCATGCCTGGGGCGGCCTCGTTGACCCGCTCGATCCGGATACTGTGGTCCCAGTCATCGCCGAAGTCGTAGACATACTGGATCGTCCTCGTGCCAGTCTGGTCGATCATCTTTTCCAAGGTCATCTTCTTCGCGTCCATGGGGCCGTCGTAGAACCCGTCCGGGTCGGGCACGCCCCAACCGGCATCCCCCACCCGGAACTCATAGAGATGGGTGTCCGTCCAGCCCATGGCCGCTTGGATGACCTCATGCAGCCGGTCGAGCCTGATCTTTAGCGGCACCTCGATGTGGCGTATCGGCATTGGCTCGACGTCGTTCAGGATGATCCGGAGGCGGGCGATCAGGGTCATGCGGCCATCCTTTGGCGGGTTGCGGACCAGTTCCAGGGCAGCAGTTCCGGCACCTGGGAGGCTGTCGTGCCGGGTAGCCGGGCCAGGACATCGGCGAGCCAGGCCTGAGTATCGACATCGTTCATCTTTGCGGTGACGATAAGAGTGATCCTGCCCCGGATTGGTGGACACCCATGATAGGCTTTCGAGCCAACGGAAGGAGTGTCCGATGGAGAAGAAGCGCCGGTATTTTCCGGATGAGTTCAAGCGGCAGGCTGCGGAGCGCGTCGAGA
>NZ_PVWS01000059.1:0-7095 GCF_004126395.1 Roseovarius sp. A46
CTTGAATGCCGGGCTGTGATTCCGGCGCGGTCGTCTTGTCATGGTCATCTCCTCGCTTGCAGCATCATGCTGCTGTTGCGCGGAAAATCCACTTATCCCAGCTGTTCAGATTTGCGCAGCCACATCTGAAATCGTTACCGGTGTTGTAAGGTGGGTCGATGTAGATCAGCTTCACCCGGCCAAAATAGGACCGGTAGAGTACCTTGAGCACCTCAAGGTTCTCGCCCTCGATAAAGACGTGCTGCGCGTCATCGAAGTTGATGCTGTTGTCCGGGTCGGGAGCCAGCGTGGCGGAAGACGGCGCTTGCAGCATCGCCATCGCATCCCGCTTGCCCGCCCAATTGAGCGTAAACCGTTCCGGCCCGTCTGCCACGTTGTCGCCGAGCAGGGCCTGCAGCGCCTCAACATCTAGCTTACCGTCAGAAAACGCCTCTGGAACTGATGACTTCAGCCTCGCCAGTAGTTCGTCACGCTGGTCAGGGGTTTCATGGTCTACCTGCTCGATCTCTGGGCGGTTGGTCATCGACATTATTCCGTTCTCATTGGGCGCAGCAACATCACATATCGCACCGTTGTTTCAAACCCAAAGCCGGATTTAGGGATTCCCGTAAGAGTCATGCCTAGAGATTTACAACACGCCCAGCCAGTTGACAAAGCCGCAACCCGAGAGCCCCTAGGACCCATGGGTTTATAGTGTTGGCCCAGAGTATCTCGTCAATCGCACGGAGTGGGTAGATAGGGCCTGCGGACGAACTCCTTCATTACGGAGTCGGGGACATTGTCTGGGTCTTCGACCCACACCGGCACACCGGGGTCTGAAAGGCCGAGTGATGCAACGGCCCCGGAGATGCGGGCCGCAGCGTGCATCATCGCGTGGTAGTTTTGCTCATTCCTGTCTGTGCCCTCTAGGAAAGTCCAGTAGTAAGCTTCGGTACTGACGATCAGATCGTCAATCGCCTCGTCCAGCGCGTCTGTGTAAACACAGTGGAAATCGTCGTTATGGAGTTGCGTCAGGCGTTTGCGCATGGTCGTGTCCTTTCTTTGCTCGGCCAAGACAGATGAATGATACCAAGCACTTGTGCTCCCTGTCCTTGGCGTGGGTGACGCGTCCCATTTAAATGGGACGGATTGGGCGTTTTTGTCCCATTTGGGGCTCAGTGTTTTTCCTTCCTTTACAGCCACTTGCGCCGATCCGTCCCATTTGTCCGGTCTTTTTGCCCCTGAACTTTTTCTGTATATGGGTATGGGGGGGCCCCCCTTCTATGGTTTCTATAAAATCTAACCGGACAAATGGGACAAATGGGACGGGGGGTGTTTCAGCCTTAAATGTAAGGGGCAACACTGTCCCATTTCTCTGTAGCCAAATGGGACAGATGCGCCAAAAATGGGACAGATCGCCCCTCCTTGCGTGCAAACTGCCGCAGAAGCCCGGCAGGCCCTGCCGCCACTCCACGACAACTGGGGTAGGTCGGACACTAAACATCCCAGTCAATGTCCACGTTGATCTTCTCGGCGAACTGACGGCGGGCCTCGTCCAACTCTGGAAGAGCCAGAAACCACTCACGCTTGGGCGGCTTTCCCCGTTTCCGTTCCACGTTCAGCCATTTCCGGATGCCCTTACCCACAGCCTTTGGAGATGTTTTCTCGTACCGGTACCCCTTTTCCTGACAAAAGAACCTGAAGAGCTGGGCAAGCTCTTCGGCTGTGCGGTCTGTTTTCCAGTCGGACTCCGACCCCTGCAGAAGCTCGTAGAGCCACTCATCGAGCCCATGCAGGGACTCCAGTTTCTGCTGCCCAAGCGCCTTAGTCTGGGGAACCCTGCGAATATTGAAGCTACTCAGGTCAATCCTCTGCAGCAGCGCCAGAAACGCCCGGTTGCCACCGCTTTGCCACCAGCATCTGAGCTCCGCGAAATAGTCATGGTTTTGCTTCACACGGTCCGATACCTGCGTCACGAAGAAGCGCCTCTCATCTATCCCGGCTGGAATCGCGTGGTCTGCGTTAGTGGCCATCATGATCTTGAGCCGGTTCTTGACGGTGAAGGCCGAGACGTGCTTGTCCTCCAGCAGAAGGGTGTCCTCGGTGATGAGGCTTTTAAGCTTGTTGTTCCCCTTGTGGTCCCCTGCAAAAAACGCCTCGTCGACAAACAGAGCCGCCCCGCTCTTGAGGTGACCGTTAAATCGACCCGTCAGGTGATCCGCACTTTGGATAGGCAGCCCGTGTTGTCCAAACAGGTCCATGAGCCATCCGCCAACGGTGCCTTTGCCGGTACCACGTCCGCCTATCATTACGACAGCGACCTCGGCCTGTCGGCCCGGGTTCTGCACGCAAGAGGCCAACCAACAAAGAAGGTACCTGTAAGCGACCTGGTCACCACCGCAAATCACATACTTTAGGTGCCATAGCGCTAGGCGTATGTCGCGCGCGGTCGCAGTCTGATCTGGTTCGCAGCCAAACCCACTCCAAAGATTGTAGACGCCATCGGGCGCGTTCTCGCCGGGAAGCAGTTCCAGCCCGCCGGTATACGTCCTGCGCCCGGGAGAACTGAACCACACGCGCGATGTGGCTTGCACGCCCTTCGCAGTCGTCACGCGCTTAGTCGCGTGCAGCTCGTGGAACGCCTTGACGGACATTCTCTGTAGTTCGACCCTGCCCCCCGGTTCTTTGATTTCGCGGTAAATGAAGGCCTTGCCGCCCTCAATCGACACGAAATGGTCAGCGAACTGCGCGAGGGCCAAATCCTCGCCGTTCAACCCAAGCTTTTTTTGCTGCAGGTCAACGACTTCAGCGAGCGTGGTGCATGGGTGTTCTGCCCCCTCCGGACTGCCCTCCGAGACCGTATTGTCCTCGGGGAAAATGTCCATGTCGTCCACGCCGTTGAATATCTTGGCGAGCTTCTCCATGTCAGACATGCAGCAGTCCTCCGTAGTTCGCGTGGAAGAATTTGTTGTGGTGGGCGATCAAATACCCGACCGCTTCCTGCTGCCGCGCCAGCCAAGAACCCGCCTCAATCGCCTGCCTTGTGACCGCATCAGCCTCGGCCCTTGCAGCGGCGAACAGCGCCCCTGCTCCTGCCTCTGGTGGCAGGACCGGGTCGAGATGTTCCCACACCACCTCGGGGGCGTAATCGTCGGTGTTGCCCGCCGTCACACTGTCCGGGGCTGAGTTGGTCCACTTAAGCCATGAGCCGAACGACTCATCACCATAAGCCCCCTTCAGGTACAGGGCAGTATCGACCCATGTTGTGTAAGGAATCGGGTCGATCCACTTAAGTGCTGCGCTGACCCGCTGCACATCGAAAACGACAGGCTCACAAGCCGCGGCAAATGGGTTCACCATACTTTTGCCGAGCCGATTACCGTGTCGGTGCTTGGGAGCCGGACATGCCGCTATCAACTCCGCACCGCACAACACGCGTCCCGTCGTCGCGATCCTGAACGCCCGATCTCGCCAAGCCGGGCTCGTTGCCCAAACGCCTTGCTGCTGGCTTAGCCTAAGTCCGGTTTGATCTGCCTGCCCGCCAAAATAGAGAGCCTGCAGGCCACTCGCTGCTCGCCTATATTCGTCGCTGGCAAGGGGCACGTCCACGGGGACAACTATCCGGCTGCGCACACCGCGCTTGCGCGGATCGCCGTGCGAATGGCTCGAATAGGCCAGAAACGCGATCCCCCCATCCCCAAGCCGCCGCAAGTAACGTTTGAAGTCTTCCCCCGGGACACCGTCGAGATCGACAACAACAATCCGGGCCTTGGTTACGTGTCGCGCTGACCGCTGCTTGCCCTCTTGTGGCAACCC
Source organism: Roseovarius sp. A46 (assembly GCF_004126395.1). Taxonomy (NCBI): domain Bacteria; kingdom Pseudomonadati; phylum Pseudomonadota; class Alphaproteobacteria; order Rhodobacterales; family Roseobacteraceae; genus Roseovarius; species Roseovarius sp. A46. Next base: position 3,796 of record NZ_PVWS01000059.1, read on the forward strand.
TTTCCTCTTGGCGCGTTCCAACGTCTTGCCAATGAGAGGGGCGACTTGGAGGGGGGCTGGTATAAAATACTGGACTGACCCTTTCTTATCCTGAGTTACAGTCGGGCCGCTGGGCGGTGCCAAACTCTGGCACAAGTCGCCGAACCCTCCCTCAGCCTCTTCGACCGGCCAAGTAGACCAGTTGTTAGCGAAGAGCGTCCACTTCCCCTGCCATTTGGAAGAATCCATCACCACCCCTCCAGTGTGAGCGCGCCAACAAACAGGCTCTCCTGCAACTGAGCCCAGACAGCACGGAACTCGTCTATCTCCACGCAGCGCATGGCACGAAACAGCGCCAGCGCGCCCTCAATGCTTGCCACTTGCACCCCCAACCCATCCGGGTACTCGGGACTGACCACCGTGGCGATGCGAGCAATGAGATTGAAGCTCCGCCTCCTTGGTGCAGGCTGGGCCTTGGGGCTTCCACGCGAGTTGTCCAGTTTGATTGCCAACTCAGCGACATCTCTTGCGTGATGGATACCGCAGTCTGCTTCCTTGAGCCGGGCCGTGATGACCTCAAGCGCGGTATCGAGTGTCTGTGCCGTGAGCTTCTGCTGAGCGAGGACCTGCAGATCAGGTCGCCCCCCGATTTCCTCGATCCGTGCCTTCACCTCAGGATCGCTAAGCAACATGCTGACTTCCCAGCCCGGCCAGCGCGCCTCAAATGACGAGGCCGGGATGATGCCACGTGAAACTTCCACCAGACCGAACGCCTGCCGAAACTTTCGGTTCTTCTCCGAGATGGTGTCTACTTCGGGCTTCAACTGGTCGAAGTTTCCCTCGATCCCGGCCAGTAGTTCGGTCGTGATGCTGACCGTTCCACCCTCACCCATCGGAGCCTCCAAGCCACTGCTCTCGCCACTGCTGAATTTCTTGGTCAGTCCAAACAGAGCGCTTCCCGAGCCGCTTGGGCTTCGGGAACCGACCTTCAGCAATCATACGGTAGAGCGTGGCCTTACTGACCGGGACAATCCGCGCACCATTGGGGTCCTGTCGCAGTAAGTCATTGAGGTCGAAGAACTTTGTCATAGAGCCTCCACGATCCTGTATGGGGTATCAATGAGGCTCATACTAAGAGGGGCGCGCCCGCCCATATAGGCCGGTTGGTTCGCCCAACGCCGATTCTTCTACCGCCTATGGTTGTATTGTGCTGCAGGCTCAGATACGTTCTATGTCCCGCGCTTTTTTGAGGGTATCTCTCAGGTGCGCGGAGAGTGGCTTGCCTACTCTGGCAGCTATGATTCGGGACACCACCAAGGCAAAAGACTGCTGCATTCGGTCCGCGGCTTGCCAAACGAGCGTTTCCTCACCGAAGGCCGCCGTGAGAGCCTCCTGCACATCATAGCACAACATCTGCACTTCCGGTTTGCGCTGCCCGCCGGATTTGCGACCGTTTAAGTCCAACGACTCGGCAGTGAATTTCTTGCCCGCTTCCGCCAGCTCATCCAGAAGGTACTCGTAGGTTGCAGTCCCCAGGACACGCTTGAGCTTTGAAATGCCCCGGAACGATTTTTTAGAAGAGATCGAAACGAACTCGCGCATACTGGCGTCGATCCGCTTTCGCAGCGCATGGCTGCTGGCAAGGTCCCAGTCACCTTGCGGGGGCGACTTATCAATCCCCGCCTTTGGTATCAGCAACTCCTCAAGAGATGGTGACACCTTAGCCATGCTGCCGCCCAATCTGCAGAACCTCCGCACCCCGCGAATCCGGTACAATCACCTGACCACAATATGCCGCCCAAGCGTCCATCAGCCTCCGGCGCTTCTCGAATAGCGTACCGCGCGCATAGGCCGCCTCTGCCTTGTCCTTCAGCTTGTGAGCAAGTGCGTGTTCGATCACTTCGCGCGGGAAGCTGGTAGTTTCGCCCGCCCAGTCCCTGAATGTGCTCCTGAACCCGTGCACCGTGGCAGGCACACCCATCCGCTTGAGGACTGCCCCGAGGCTCATGTCAGACAACACGCCTCCCCTTGGAGCCTTGAAGATGATCTCGTCATCGCGGCCAGCCGGAAGGTGTCGCAGTATTTCCAGCGCTCTCGAAGACAGAGGAACGATATGTTCCTTGCCCGCCTTCATGCGATTGGACGGTATGGTCCACTCGCCTTTGCTGAGGTCAATTTCACGCCACGTGGCACCGCGTACCTCGCCCGACCTTGCAGCGGTCAGAATGGCGAAGTGCAACGCAAGTGCAGCGGTCCCTGAACGCTCACGCAACGTCGCCATGAACGCGCCAACCTCCGCGTACGGAAGCGCGGCGTGATGCCGTACGGTTTTTGCCTTGCTTGGGGTAGACAAAACCTTATCGAGGTTGCCCTTCCAACGGGCCGGGTTCTCCCCATCGCGGTACCCGTGCACTCTGGCCCAGTCCAACACATTCTCGATCCGCCCCCGCACCCGGGACGCCGTCTCCGTCTTGGTCTTCCAGATAGGCCGTAGCACCTGCAGCACGTGTGCCAGTTCTATGTCCTTCACAGCCAACTTGCCCAAGACCGGGAACGCGTGAGTATTGAGGGTGTTTTCCCACTGCTGCCGATGCTTGGCGTTGCGCCACGTTATTTCCTTGTCGGCGAGGAACTGTCGGACAGCGTCGGCAAACGTCAAGCGCTTGCCCTGAGCCGCTCTCAGCGCGTCCTGCTGATCTTTACGCACCTGTATGGGGTCAACCCCTTGAGCGATCTGCTGGCGCGTCTCACGCGCCGCCTCGCGGGCCATAGCGAGCGTTACGCCCGGGTAACCACCAAGTCCAATATCGCGTACGACACCCCCGACCCTTGTGCGCAATATCCACGAGCGCGCATCGCCCCTGACTTGCAGCGCCAGCCCCGGCACCACACCGACGAAGTGCAGCCCGTTGCTCGTCAGTCGCGAGACTTCCAGCGGTGACAGTTCCTTGGCTTTACGTGGCACGCGTGATCCTCCGGCTTGTGGCTATACCCATTTACCAACCCATTTATAAAAATGCGATTGGCCAAGAGGATATGCTACGTAGTGAGACACAGTCAAATAACTTTTAACTCAATAACAAGATGTTAGATTATCATTACGTGCTCGTGTGCGTTCAGGTGTGCGCAGATAAGTTAGATGCAGGCGGACTGTCTCTCCGCCATATTCTTCACTTAAGTATCCACGCCCTGGAGCAAACACTGCGTCTTCTATCACCGCTACCACATCGTCTGGTCGACCAAATACCGTTACAAGGTGCTGACCGGGGCATTGCGACTGCGGGTGCGCGACATCTGCCGGCAGGTGTGCCGCGAGAACGA
>NZ_PVWS01000005.1:0-1154 GCF_004126395.1 Roseovarius sp. A46
TCGCTTCAATCGCGATATGGCTGGGCTGGCGGCTGATCAACAACCCGCCGGATAATCGCGGTATGCTCCGCCACCATCACCCCCTGTTTGGTCATGGCAGCCTCATCGCGCATACTCTACACAAGCATGGGGGACACCGATGATCCCGACCGGCCACGCCCGCCGGGCATTCAGGCTCACCCGTTTCAGGAATTGGACCCGTTCCCGACGGGCCCGTTAGGAGAAAAGGCCAATGGAAACAATCACTGTACACCATATCATCCAGGCCGTTGGCTGGCTCGCTGCGGTTTTGAAACTGGCCACCTTCGCAACCAATTCGATGATCGTGCTGCGGATCCTGGCGATGGCGTCGTCCATCTGCTTCATCATCTACAGCGGCATGTTTCAGGTCTGGCCGCTCCTTGCGGTCGAGCTCGTCCTGCTCCCCATCAACGCTTATCGCCTCTACGAAGTCATCGCCCTGCGCAGGCTGGTGACGCATATGACGGACGAGTCGGATCCCGATTTCTCCGCCGCAATGGCCTACGGCAAGAAGCGTGTAATCCAGGCGGGCGATGTCATTTTCACGAAGGGCGATCCGGTCGACTGCATGTATTACCTGGCCGAGGGCTGCGTCGAAGTCGAGGGCCAGAATGTAACCGTGCCGGCGGGAAAGATTTTCGGCGAGATGGCATTCTTCAATGCCAGTGCCGAGCGATCCGCGACGGTTCGGTGCCTCGAGGATACGGTTGTCTACGAACTCGACGAGAAACGCTTCACGCGCCTGCAATATGAAGACCCGAAATTCGCCATGGCGGTGATGCGCACGGTCACCAAGCGGCTCGTCGCCAACGCCGCGCAAACGCAGTAGCCCCGGCTCGGCTGGCCGCGGGCGGCCGTCCCCCGCCAACCGTTTGCGATTTGTCTCCGTGTCGAACGCGAGATCATCCCGATAATGCTTTACGTCTATAACGCTGGGCAGGGAGTTTCTTACGAGGTTTGTATTTAGCCATCAAATGACGGGTTTTTCAAAGTGCGCAACCCTTCGCTAGGTGTTCAATCCCACGGTTTGATGGTGTGATCCTTTCGCAGGAATGGAAGGAAGCACTATGGGACAAGTTCGTCACGGCAGCGCCACGACCACGCACGCCGTCAGAGCTGCAATACAGCGATCG
>NZ_PVWS01000005.1:1211-1747 GCF_004126395.1 Roseovarius sp. A46
CGATCGCTGTATTGCAGCTCTGACGGCGTGCGTGGTCGTGGCGCTGCCGTGACGAACTTGTCCCATAGTGCTTCCTTCCATTCCTGCGAAAGGATCACACCATCAAACCGTGGGATTGAACACCTAGTGAGAGCCAGCACACTCACAGATAGTTTTATGAGTCACGGACACACTTTATAGTGCAATACTTAAGTTAACTTTCGAGATCACCCCAGAGTATAGGGTGACAATAGGTGCGTCGTGAGGGCCCAAAATGGCCTTGACCCGGCATGATCCCGCGAAAAGGGCCTGTTTTTGCCCAGAATCGAAAGTTGACGTTCCAATGGGGGAACTCTCATTCCAGGTAAAGTCTCCGGCTATAGACGGTCTATAGCCTAAGTCAGGAAAATCAGCTCAGTTTTGCGGATACCTAAGGAACGTCTGAAAAACCTGCGACTTTCTGCCTAATCTGATAGGTTTGGGGCGTCCGCCAGAGGAGTCCTGCCGATGCCGAAACAGCCCGCCTTTCCCAGCCTGCGTGATGCGATGAAGAAGAA
>NZ_PVWS01000005.1:1882-138136 GCF_004126395.1 Roseovarius sp. A46
CACCTTCTTCTTCATCGCATCACGCAGGCTGGGAAAGGCGGGCTGTTTCGGCATCGGCAGGACTCCTCTGGCGGACGCCCCAAACCTATCAGATTAGGCAGAAAGTCGCAGGTTTTTCAGACGTTCCCGAAGTCCCAGGTTCACTGGGAGGATCTGCAAAAGACGATAGAGAAAGTGACGGGTATCAAGGTCTTTGTGCAGGATCTGACACATCACCAGAAAGACAAGTTCAAGTGGGGCGCAGCGTTACCTGTTCCCGATATGAACAAACGCAGCGGCTTTCATTTCGCGATCCTGATACAGACGCCCATGCCGACCATGCTGCGCAAGATCATGAACGTAATCCGGGAGGATAGCGGCATCGTCGGTAACGTGACGCTTCACCTGATCGAGGTAGCCGTGGATTTTTATCCCAAGACCGCCGATCAGGCGCATCGCATCCTGCTCCGTGAACGGATGGTTGGCCTGCTGCAGCGACATCACTGGGTGCCACATTCTCTTCTCGTTCGGCCTGAAGTGGAAACGCCGTGCCATGTAGATGCGCGCCAGCAATTTCGCGACTGCAAGAAGCCTGGAACGAAGATACGTTACCTTTTCCCTCACAAGAAGCCCGGGGCGACCATGCCGGATCACATGATCAAGGATCCGAAAGTCAGGGATCGTATTCTGACCGAGAAGCTTGGAGAAGTGCTGCATCTCAATTCCACCGTCGCAAAAGGTGCGAAGAACGCATCTGCGCACGTCACGATCCAGCATAAGATCGCGGATCAAAGGAATCCCGTCAGCGGCACCAAGCGAGTGCTCTCGGAAAACGAGCGCCGTGCACGCGTCGAAGTCACGCTTTCCGGGGCGGATATACTCGAGGAGCGCGGCCTCGTCACGATCAACGATCTCGGTCAGGTCTCGTTAAAGAAACTGACGAGGCCGTTCTTGTCTTTCCGGCTGGGCACCATAGACGCATGGCAGTACCTACTTGATGACGCTGAGGCCCAGATGCGAACGCGCGGCGTCTATGGCTTGGAGCTCAGGGAGCGCGCGGGGGAGCTTGAAGCGAGGGAAAGAAGACGTAAAGCAGGAGAGAAACTACCACGCAATAAAGATAGAGAAGGGCAGGGGCTCGATGCGTGGCAGGAGCTCAACGAGGTGACCGCTGACGCTCTGGATATGCTTGGCCGCCGCTGGCGCGGCTTCTCGTGGAGTTGAGTCCGGTGATCGTCTGGTCTCGTTCCAAGAGCGACGGCATAGAGTCGCCTCAGAAAGTAGATTGTCACGGCTGGTGCAAGGGCTGTCTCTTGAGGTTGCGAAGCTAGAAAGAGGGGGGCTGTCTGTCTGCGTGGTTCTTCTTCCCTACTTGCCTTCTTGTCTCCATGGAGGGGAAAGGAGGGTTACCCCAGTTAATAGGGCAGGACGTCGTGTGTGCGACGCGCGTTCTACCGACAGAAGCCATAAATTCAGCACTTACTGATGCTACACAGGTGATCGTGCGCTTCGGATCCGGCATTCAGGACTCGGCATATTCGAGAAATAGACGTCATGGTTCGGGGGTTAAGAGCTAATTGAATTGTCCCGCCCAGAGGCATGCTGGCATCTCGCCGGGTGCTGCCGACGAGCCCCCTCAGAGCGCTTGAGGCGCTCACTGAGCCTTCTCGGCGCTGTTTCGGCTGCACAAGCCATGTGACAGGCACGGCGCTCCTGCGCGCTCTCACGGGCTCTGTAAGGAAGCTGCCTTGAATGACAGGTCACGGTCAGACATATCTTGTCGTGTGAAAGGTGGAAAATCGACCTGGCAAGTCGCCTCGCGCGATCTGCATCACGGGCGACCTGCCACGCCGTCAGAACGTCCTGCACACGCGCCTGAGCAGCTGCACGCAGCGAAGCGTCGGGGGCAGGTCGCGGCCATCGCTGATCATCCGCAGGAACTCCACCCACGCGACCTCGTTGTCGGTCAGGGTCTCGGGGCCGAAGCCTGGGCTGCGCGTGCGGGGATACGCCGCCCGGGCCGACGGGCTGCTCGGTCTCGTCATGTCCTACTTCCGGAAGATCGCCCGGATCGCCGCGCGGCCGCGGCTGGTCATGCGCGGGTCGCTGTGATCCGAGGCCTCGCGGATCTCCTGCAGCCAGCCGAGCTCGTTGCCGGTCACAGGCGTGCCCATGATTTCCACGAGCGCGTGCGCCGCCGTGTCGCCCTCCACCTGTTCGAGCGTCAGGCGCAACAGGTAAGCGGGATCACACTCAAGCGCGCGTGCCAGGCTGGGCACGCGATCAAGCGGCAGCTTGCTCGAGCCGTTCTTCAACATCGAGAGCATGTTGACGCTGACAAACCCGGCCTCGACGGCGATCTCGATCTGCGACTTCCGGGGCTTGAGCTCCATCACGCGCTTGTCGATGTATTTCGCGAGCCGGGTCTCGGCGTAAGGTTTCTTCGGCATTTTCTTCCTCTTTTTAGTCAGTTATCTAACAGCGTGTCAGCTGCGTGTTTAATTCATAGCAACAGACTCATGGGGATCGGCCGGGGGATCGAATTGATCTAACGGCACCATTTCCCCGGCAGGACGGCGCGCGCAAATGGCTACTCTGGCGAGGCGCGGCCAGCCTCGTGTGTAAAGTAACAGTGCACTCTTGGCTGCGTGGTCCGGCTGGACCGGCTGGACCACGTGGTTCGCCCTGATCGTCAGGTGCTCGGTTCGCTTGAATCGTTTGGACCGCTTGGACCAGTTGGACCGACATGAAACCAGGCCGTCATCCGGATCTGAACGGTCCGCTCGGTCCAAGCGGTCCGGTGAGCAGGAAGGGCTGATGGCCCCTCCCGCCATCTAATGTCAGGACGCGCTTACTCCTCAGGCTCACCCATCTCGCGGAGCTTCGCGGCGTTGACGGCATAGGTCCACGGGCGGCCTTCGATCTGCCGTCCCATCCGCACCTGGAAACCGCCGCTCTTCTGAGTCTTCAGGAATCCGCCATCCGCGTGCAGCCGAGCCACTTCGCCCGGATTATTCGGAGCGTGAATCTTCTGCCAGCACTCCGTCCGGATGTAGACCCAGGGCTCGTCTCGCCATCCATCGACCGGGGGATTGTCCTCGGTCCCGATCATCTGAAAGCGATCATGGTGCTTTGCGATATAATCCCGCGTGCGCTGCACGGACGTGTCGATCTCTGCGTTCGTCACGCCCTCCTCGGCCTTGAACCAATCCCTGAACATCTTTCCCGCCGCCGCTCTCGCTGCTCCTGCGGGCCAACCGGTCAGACCGGCCTTGGTGGCCAGCTCCCCCGCGAGTGCCGCAATGGCGAAGCGCTTGAGGACACGACGCGCCTGTCCATCACTCGGCGACAGATCTTCGCGCTTTGCCATGTCACGGCAAAATTTATCAATGAACGTCTGCCAGTTCTTTTTCTTTTCCCTGGTTCCCATCACGCGCTCGACAAAGAGCGGACCGGCATGGCCGTAATTCTCGAGGCTCGCCTGATCGAGCCGTTTGACGAAAGCGCTGCCACCGTCTGCACCGTGAAGATCATCAAAGGCGCCGTGCACCCGGCAGTCAGCCTCCAGATTGATCAGACGCACCGCCTGGCCAGCGAACATCTTGCGACCTGCCGTCTTCATGTGTTCTTCGAGCGTGACTTCGCCGCTCGACAGGATGGGCACGCGCCACTGCTGCGCTGACTGCAGCTTCCCATTCGCCTTTGCCCTGCTCCGCCCCTTTCCATTGCCCAGCATGTAGACAGTCTCTCCGACAGTCCTGGGATCGGCATTATGCAGCTCCTCGAGATTCAGCAGCGTGTCGTTGCATGCGGCCGCGACCCCCTCAAGGCCGCTGAGCGTGCCGTTCCAGCTCTGCAGCAGGCCCGGCGCGCCCCAGACGGATGAGGCGACATACTGGATCGTCGACTTGCCGCGGGACGACTTGCCGCGCAGGTGAAACCCTCCTCCGGTCTGGCCGAGAATGGACAGAAGCGGTCCGCTGAACGCGTGAGAGACCGCCAGCATCATCAGCGGATTACCGACGCACCGTGCCGCGACCTCGTTCTTCCAAGCATCGAGCGTGCCCTGCGTGTTGATTGCCGCCTTCATGTCGTCCGGGACGCTGTCCGTCATCACAAGGGCATGTCCGATCACGCGGCCGTTGCCGAGAACGAAGGCGTCATGCGCGTCACTGGTCCAGCCGACCCGGTTGCAGCGAAGGTAGACTGCCTCGAGCTGCCACGAACGCAGCAACAGCATCACGCTTTCCGCCGCCTTGCGTGCCGGTGCCAGCTCGAGGCCGAGGTCGAAGAGCGGGGCGAGGGCGACGTTCGGCGACTGCGAAAGCTGCCGCCCTTCGAGGACCAGCTCATGCCAGTTCCCTTCGGGATCCTGCATCGAGACCACGCGGCCCCAGCCATGGCCCGTCGCAGTCCGGCACCGTCCGATCACGACGACGGGCGAGCATATCTGCACCGGCACCAGGTCGTCATCATCTCCGGGACGAAACTCGTAGATCCCATCATAGCAGAGGGTGAAGCCTTCGGGAATACCGGCGAGACCGTGACCGTCGATCGCGGCAGATGCGCCATGTCCGAGAGCGTCGCCGGTATGCGGAAAGGTGACGATGTTCTCGCGTGCGCTGTCGTGCGGGGAGAAGGTGCTGTGATTTGTCATGGAGTTACCTCGAGTTTACATGACGGGATCGTTCGGCGAGACTAGGGTCACGCCGCTGATATGGCTGACGCCCCGCGTCGCGGGGCGGTCAGGGTTTGGCTGTTGTGTCTAGGCTGGCCTTCAGCGGGCCATCAGGGCATCGACATCGAGAGCGGAGACGAAGCCGCAGGTGAGCCGGCTTTCCCAGTCCTCGATATCCGAGAGGTGCCAGCGGGTGGCGCCACCCAGCTTGAAGGGCTTGGGAAACTCGCCATTCCGCTTCCAGCGCCAGATCGAGTCCTTCGACACGTTGAAGCGCTGGGCGACCTGGTCGACGGAGAGATAAAGGTTTTCGGATTTGGCATCAGTCACGCGACATCTCCTTTCTTGTGCAGGCAAGACTGTGTCAGCCGAACCGAATCGTTTCGACGGTTGATCAGGCATGCGTGCGGGTTTCGATGTGCGGATTGTGCCAAACGAAAAATAGGATTTCTTCAGGTTTCTATAGGTTTCTGTAGGCGTCAGATAAGTGTCTGTTTTTATGACCTTATCGACCTTGGAGATTTAACCGTTTCAGAATGTCAAGGGATGATGGGTGACCTCAACGGTTCTGGGATCCTCCGGTGCCGACCTCGAAAACAGCGGTGTCGATGTCACCAGCGCCTGAGAACGCCGATAAGGCTTATGTCTACGAAGAGGGGACCGAATGCGTGCCCATGCGTGCGACCCCGGAGAACCTGCTTGTCATCCCCTCAATGCTGAACACCGCTTGCCCGCGACGTTGTCGATTGGCCAATGTGCTGACCGTCGCCTGTCTGGGAGAGTCGGCGTCGGCGCGCACTACATGACTGCAGCGATCATCGGTGTCGGAGTCGTAATAATTTCGTTCGTGGTGACGCCGCCAGACATGGCACGCTTAGAAAAGAGCTGCAGTCGACCGCAAACACCAGCACGCTAAGGGATTAACTATGGTGGTATTTATGGTGGGTCACCTGTCCTCATACATAAGAAAACAGATCAATAACAATGAGTTGTAGGATGATAATGGCGGAAGGGGTGGGATTCGAACCCACGGATGCTTGCACATCGCCGGTTTTCAAGACCGGTGCAATCGACCACTCTGCCACCCTTCCGGTCGCGCGCGGGCGCGGCGAGTGAGACGTCAGTAGCGGGGCGCGCCCGATTCTGAAAGTACCTCGCTGTCCCGGACCCGCCAGCAGGGAAATCCGCGCAGTGTCTGGCTGCGCGCTTTTCACGCTGAGGTGGACAGGGTAGACTGGTGCGCGAAGAGGCGGAAGATGACAAGTCCGCGCGGAGCACAGGCGAGAGGCATATCATGAAGCGAGTGAAACGAGGCGGATCCCTGGCCCGCGGCCCGGCCCTTTTGGCGGGGCTCTGGGTGGCGTTGCTTGCGGGATGCGACGAGAGCGGAAACTTCTCACTGCTGCAGCCTGGCGCGGGCGAACAGGGCGCGGCGGTCGATGGCAACACGCGCTCGACCCGGCTGGTGGAGCGCGATGTCGAGGTTCCCGAAGTATTCCAGGCGACGGACATGGGGCTTTGGGACGGGCGGCCATCGCTCGGCGGGGTCTGGGTGGCCCATCCCGATGTCAAGGATCCCGAGCGTGTCATCATCCGCAACACGGACGATGGCAAGTTCGTCATTGGGGCGCTGTTCCGGCGTCAGCGCGACGTGCCCGGCCCAGCCTTCCAGGTGTCCTCGGATGCGGCGGCGGCGCTTGGTCTGCTGGCGGGTTCGCCCCAACAGCTCAACGTCACGGCCCTGCGCCGCGAGGAAGCCCCCGTCGAGGACGACGCGGCGGAATCCGAGGACACCGGGGCTGCGCAGGAGGTCGCCCCCGCACCCGAGATCGCGGCGAGCGATCTTGACCCGGTGGCTGGGGCCGCCGCGGCGATCGAGGCCGCCGAGGTGGAGGAGGCTGCCGCCGCACCGCAAGCGTCCGAGGCCGCGCCTGAGCCTGAGCAATATCCGGGGCGCGCCGCCTCGGCGCTTGCCAAGCCTTATGTTCAGGTGGGTATCTTCAGCATCGAGCAGAACGCCCGCAACACAGCCACCGCCCTGCGGCAGGCGGGCATGGTGCCCACGGTGTTCGATCAGACCTCGCAGGGCAAGCGCTTCTGGCGGGTCGTGGTCGGGCCCATGCGCACGGCCACCGAACGCGCCGCGATCCTGGAGAAGATCAAGGGAATCGGCTTTGGCGATGCCTACGCGGTCACCAACTGAACGGGGGATGCCGTTATGAGATTTGTGAATGTCTGTTTGTCGGCCCTGCTGGCGGTCGTCCTGGCGCTGCCGGCGAGCGCATTCGAGACGAGCGCGCGCGCGGCCTTTGTGATGGATGTGGCCACCGGCACGGTGCTTCTGAACAAGAACGGCGACACGCCGCTGCCGCCTGCCTCGATGTCCAAGCTGATGACGCTCTACGTGGCGTTCGAGGCGATCCGGGAGGGGCGGCTCTCGCTTGACGAGCGGCTTCCGGTCTCGCGGCACGCGATGAGCTATGGCGGATCGACCATGTTCCTCGATACCACAGACCGGGTGCGCGTCGAGGATCTGTTGCGCGGGATTGTCGTGCTGTCGGGCAATGACGCTTGCGCGGTGATCGCCGAGGCGCTGAGCCCCGACGGCACGGAGGCCGGATTTGCCCGCTACATGACGCAGCGCGCGCAAGCCCTTGGCATGACAAACTCCGTCTTCAGGAATTCCAACGGCTGGCCCGCCGAGGGGCACGTGATGTCGATGCGTGACCTGGTGCTCCTGTCGCGCCACATCATCGAGGACTTCCCGGAGTTCTACCAGATGTTCGCCGAGCGGGAGTTCAGCTTCGACGGGCGCGCACCCGCCAATATCCACAACCGCAACCCGCTGCTCGGGCTCGGGATCGGCGCGGACGGGCTCAAGACCGGGCACACGCAGTCGGCGGGCTACGGGCTTGTCGGCTCGGCCGTGCAGGATGGTCAACGGATCATCTTCGCGATCAGCGGGCTCGACACCGCGGCGCAGCGCGCCCGGGAATCCGAGGCGATCGTCAACTGGGCGTTCCGGCAATTCACCCGCAAGACCGTGCTGCGCGAAGGCGAGGTGGTGGCCCGCGCGCCGATCTGGATGGGCGAGGCGGGGGAGGTGGGGCTCGCTCCGGCGCAGGATATCGTGACGCTGCTGCCGGTGCTCGAAAGCGAGCGGCTGGCGGCGGAGGTGGTCTATACCGGGCCGATCCGCGCACCCGTGGCCAAGGGCGATCCGCTGGCCGAGCTCGTGCTGACCCCCGAGGGCCTGCCCGAGACGCGGGTTCAACTGGTTGCAACCGAGGCTGTGACGCAGGGCGGGTTCGTGACCCGGCTGCGCATGGTGGCGGGGCAGCTTCTTGGGCGGTTGCGAGAGGTCCCAGAGGGCGCATCTTGAGCGGGCGCGGCCTCTTCGTCAGCTTCGAGGGGATCGACGGGTCGGGCAAATCCACACAGGCGCGGCTTTTGGCAGATCGGCTGCGCGGGGCGGGTCGCGAGGTGGTGCTCACACGTGAGCCGGGCGGCAGCCCCGGGGCCGAGGAGATCCGCAAGCTGCTGCTGACCGGCGATGGAGATCGCTGGTCGCCCGAGACCGAGCTGTTGCTGTTTACCGCCGCGCGGCGCGACCATCTCGAGCGGGTGATCGCGCCGGCGATCGAGCGCGGGGCGGTGGTGATCTCGGACCGTTTCGCCGACAGCACCCGCGTCTACCAGGGGGTGGGTCGCGCCGACCTGCGCCCGGTGGTGGACGAGTTGCACGCGCTGATGATCGCGCGCGAGCCCGATCTGACGCTGCTCATCGATATCGGCCCGCGCGAGGGCCTGGAGCGCGCCGCCGAGCGAGGTGGCGGCGAGGCGCGGTTCGAGGATTTCGGCGAGGGGTTGCAGAAGCGGCTGCGGGCGGGATTTCTCGCGCTGGCCGACGAGTTTCCCGACCGCGTCGCGGTGATCGACGGCGCCCGCCCCCCCGAAGCGGTGGCGGTGGACGTGGCGCGCGTGGTGGAGGCGCGGCTGGGATGAACGAGGACGTTCTGCCAGAGCCCGATCGCGCCGAGGGCGCGCCGCACCCACGCGAGACCCTGCACCTGATGGGGCAGGGCGCGGCCGAGGCGGCGTTTCTCGACGCCCATGCCACGGGCCGTCTCCACCACGCCTGGATGCTGACCGGTCCAAACGGTGTGGGAAAGGCCACGCTCGCCTGGCGCATCGCGCGGTTCCTGCTGACCCATCAGGAGGTGCACGAAGACGGGCTATTTGGTGCACCACCCCCGCCCGAGACGTTGGACGTGGACCCCGGGCACCCCGTCGCGCGGCGAATGCTAGCGTTGTCGGAGCCCGGGCTGTTCCTGCTGCGGCGCGGACCCAACGACAAGGGCGACCGGCTGGCGCAGGACATCCGCGTGGCCGAAGTGCGCAAGATGGGAAATTTCTTTTCGCTTTCCGCTGCGGATGGCGGGCGGCGGGTGGTGATCGTCGATGCCGCCGACGAGCTTAACCCGCAGGCTGCCAACGCGCTCCTCAAGATGCTTGAGGAGCCGCCTGCGCGCACGGTGATGCTGCTCATCGCGCATCAGCCTTCGAGCCTATTGCCGACGATCCGCTCGCGCTGCCGGATGCTGCGGCTGGTGCCGCTGGGGCCCGAGGATATGGCCCGTGCGCTGGACCAGGCGGGGATCGACCCCGGTGGCGACGCGGCGGTACTGGCCGAACTGGCCGCGGGATCGGTGGGCGCGGCGGCGCGGTTGGTCACGCTCGACGGCGTGGCGCTCTACGCCGAGATCGTGGCACTGATGGAGAGCCTGCCGCGGTTTGATCGGGCGCGCGCGCTGCGCCTCGCCGAGGCGGTGGCGCAGCGCGGGGCCGAGGCGCGACGCAGCCTGCTGTTCTCGCTCATCGACCTGTTTCTCGTGCGGCTGGCGCGGACCGGGGCCACCGGCGCGCCGCCCGCCGTCGAGGCGGCACCCGGCGAGGCGGCACTCCTGGCACGGCTCGCCCCCGACGCGGGGCGTGCGCGGCTCTGGGCGCAGGTCTCGGAAGAGGTCGGTTCGCGCGCGCGTCACGGGCTGGCGGTCAACCTTGACCCTGTCAGCCTTGTCCTAGATACCGTGCTCAGGATTAAGCAGACCGCCGGGGGTTAGCCCTGGCCTCGCAGGGAACGCATGAGCACCGACATCCGTATCACCGACAGCCACTGCCACCTCGATTTTCCCGATTTCGACGGGGAGCGCGACGAGATCATCGCGCGGGCACGCGAGGCGGGCGTGCACCGCATGGTCACGATCTGCACGCGGCTGCGGCAGGAGCCGCAGGTTCGCGCCATCGCCGAGGCGTACCGCCATGTGTTCTATGCTGCCGGAACCCACCCGATGAGCGCGGCCGAGGAGCCGATGGCCACTGTAGAGGACCTGGTCGCGCTGACTGCGCATCCCAAGTTCGTCGGCATCGGCGAGTCGGGGCTCGACTACCACTACACCGCCGACAGTGCGGAGGTGCAGCAGCAGAGCCTGCGCGTGCATATCGCGGCCGCGCGGGAAACCGGCCTGCCGCTTATCATTCATGCCCGCGCGGCGGATGAGGACATGGCGCGCATCCTCGCCGAGGAATACCGCAACGGGCCCTATGATTGCGTGATGCATTGCTTTTCGTCCGGTGCGGGATTGGCGCGGGCGGCGCTTGACCTCGGGTTCTACCTGTCGATGTCCGGAATTGCCGCCTTTCCCAAGAGCCAGGAGCTGCGCGATATCTTTGCGTCCGCCCCGGTGGATCGCATCCTTGTCGAGACCGACGCGCCCTATCTCGCGCCGCCGCCCTATCGCGGCAAGCGCAACGAGCCGGCCTATACCGCGCATACCGCGCGGAAGGGGGCGGAGGTGTTCGGTATGGATTGGCCCGAGTTCGCAGCGCAGACCGAGGCAAATTTCGAGCGGCTGTTCTCGCGGGCGGTGATCTGATGGGGGAATTGCGGTTTACCATCCTCGGCTGTGGATCGTCGGGCGGCGTGCCACGGCTCGGCGGGCATTGGGGGGACTGTGATCCGGGCGAGCCGCGCAATTTCCGCCGCCGCTGTTCGATGCTGGTGGAGCACGAGACCGGGGCGGGCGTGACCCGGGTGCTGATCGACACCTCGCCGGATCTTCGTGCGCAGCTATTGGATGCCGGTGTCGGCGCGCTCGACGCGGTTGTCTATACACATTCCCATGCCGATCACGTCCACGGTATCGACGATCTGCGAATGATCGTCTTCAACATGCGCCAGCGGCTGCCCGTCTACGCCGATGGCGACACGCAGAACGCGCTCTATTCGCGGTTCGGCTATGCCTTCGTGCAGCCCGAGGACAGCCCGTATCCGCCGATCCTCGACATGCACACGATCGACGGCTCCTTCACCATCGAAGGGCAGGGCGGGCCGATCACGCTGACCCCGTTCACCGTGCGGCATGGCAGCATTGACGCCCTGGGGTTTCGCATCGGTGATCTGGCCTATCTGCCGGACGTCCTGGATATCCCCGAGCGGGCCTGGACCGCGCTCGAAGGGCTCGATTGCTGGGTGCTCGACGCGCTCAGGCGCAAGCCGCACCCGACGCACGCGCATCTCGAACTCGCGCTGGAGTGGATCGCGCGCGCCGCCCCGCGCCGGGCGGTGCTGACCAACATGCATATCGATATGGACTACGCGACCATCGCCGACGAGACGCCCGCGCATGTCACCCCCGCCTTTGACGGGATGGTGATCCGCTACGCGGTCTGAGCCGGTGCAGGCGCTTCTCGAGGTCATACTTCCGGTCTTTCTGGTGATCGGGTTCGGCTATCTCGCGGTTTGGCGGGGCTGGTTCAGCGCGGCGGGCGTGGATGGCCTCATGACCTTCACCCAGAAATTCGCCATCCCGTGCCTGCTCTTCGCGGCGCTGGCGCGACTCGATCTGGCGCAGAGCTTCGACTGGCGGCTGCTCTTGAGCTT
Source organism: Roseovarius sp. A46 (assembly GCF_004126395.1). Taxonomy (NCBI): domain Bacteria; kingdom Pseudomonadati; phylum Pseudomonadota; class Alphaproteobacteria; order Rhodobacterales; family Roseobacteraceae; genus Roseovarius; species Roseovarius sp. A46. The sequence goes on from NZ_PVWS01000005.1 coordinate 13,483, forward strand.
TTATACCGGGGCGCTGTCGGGGTTTTTGCTGGGGCTGTTCGGTGCGCGGCTGATCTTTGGTCGATCGTGGGAAGATGCGGTGGCCATTGGCTTTTGCGGCCTCTTCTCCAACTCTGTCCTGCTGGGCTTGCCGATCATGGAGCGTGCCTACGGGGTGGGCGCGCTCTCGGCCAACTTTGCGATCATCGCGGTGCATTCGCCGTTTTGCTACGGCATCGGCATCACCGCGATGGAGGTGGTGCGCGCGCGCGGACAGAGCGGGGTGACGGTCGCGGCCAAGGTGGGGCGTGCGATGTTCTCCAATACGCTCATCATGGGTATCGCTGCGGGCTTTGCGGTCAACCTGTCGGGGCTGCCGATCCCGGGGCCGGTGAACGACGCGCTCGACCTGATGGTGCGCGCGGCGCTTCCGGCGGCGTTGTTCGGGTTGGGGGGTGTGCTGGTGCAGTACCGCCCCGAGGGCGACATGCGCGCGATCCTCTATGTCTGTGCGGTCTCGCTGGTGGCGCACCCGGCGATCACCTACGGGCTGGGCCGGGCGCTGTCGCTGCCGGTGGAGGGCTTGCGCGCGGCAGTGGTGACGGCGGCGATGGCGCCGGGGGTCAATGCCTATATCTTCGCCAACATGTATGGTCATGCCAAGCGGGTGGCGGCGTCAAGCGTGCTGATCGCCACGGGGCTGACGGTGGTCACCGCGTGGCTGTGGCTGCAGGTGTTGCCGTGATTGGCCTTGAGCGGTCGTTTGGGATTTGGTCCCGGCGCGGATTCAAGGGCGAAGCCCGCCGCGCCATCGCATGTCCGCCCCCCGGACAGGCGATATGGTTAAGTCAGCGCGCCGACTAAATCTTTTGCGGGAAAGCTGAAATAAAGCGCACTGAAAAACCGTCGGGTCGCCTGCCCGCGGACATGCGATGGCGCGGCTCAGCGCTTGACGTTCAACGTCCGCTACAGGCCAAACGCGCCCTTACTCTGTCTTGAGCGGGGCACCCCCGGCGAAGCTGTTGCCGTTGACGTAGTCGCAGGGCGCGTCCTGCATTTCGAGGTGGAGGCCGGTGCCGTTGTAGGGGTGGGCGCGGGCGAGGGCCTCGTCAATCTCGATGCCAAGGCCCGGTGTCGTGGGTGGCGTGATGAAGCCGTCCTCGACCGTGATGCCGCCCTTGATGAGCGCTGCGTGATAGGGCGTCTCGATGGTCTCTGCCATCAAGATGTTGGGGATCGAGGCGGCAAGAGCTACATTCGCTGCCCATTCGACGGGGCCGGCGTAGAGGTGGGGGGCCATTTGCGCGTTGTGGGCCTCGGCGATGGCGGCGACCTTCTTCATCTCCCAGATGCCGCCCGCGCGGCCAAGCGCCGGTTGCAGGATTTCGGCGGCTCCGGCGCGCAGTACTGCGGCGAATTCGGCCTTGGTGGTGAGCCGTTCGCCGGTGGCGACGGGAATGCGCACGGCGCGGGCGACGCGGGCCATTTCATCAATGTTATCAGGGGGCACGGGCTCTTCGAACCAGAGCGGGGAATAGGGTTCGAGCGCCTGGCCCAGCCGGATGGCACCGGCGGTGGTGAACTGTCCGTGGGTGCCGAAAAGGAGGTCGGCGCGGTCGCCCACGGCCTCTCGGATGGCGCGGCAGAAGGCCACGGAGAGCGAGATGTCGGCCATCGCGGGCATGTGCCCGCCGCGCATGGTGTAGGGGCCGGCGGGGTCGAATTTTATCGCGGTATATCCGCGACTTACACAGTCGAGCGCGCTCTCGGCGGCCATCTCGGGGGAGGTCCAGAAGGCGGTCAGGTCGTGATGGGGCAGGGGGTAGAGGTAGGTATAGGCGCGGACGCGGTCGTTCATCCGGCCCCCGAGTAGCGCCCAGACGGGCCGCCCGCGCGCCTTGCCGAGGATGTCCCAGCAGGCGATTTCCAGCCCCGAGAACGCGCCCATGACCGTCAGGTCGGGCCGCTGCGTGAAGCCGGAAGAATAGGCGCGGCGGAACATAAGTTCTATGTTTTCAGGGCTTTCACCCGCCATATGGCGCGCGAACACATCCTCGATCACGGCGCGCATGGCCTCTGGTCCGACGCTCGCAGCATAGCATTCGCCCCAGCCAGTGATCCCGTCATCGGTGGTGAGCTTGACGAGAATCCAGTAGCACCCGCCCCAGCCCGGCGCGGGCGGGGAGGTGACGATGATGTCGAGATCGGCGAGTTTCATGGGGGTCTCCGGGGGCTGGTTTTGCCTGTCGGTATCGTGTCGGTATTTCGTCGGTATCGCGTCGGTGCCCGTGCGGTCAGCCGAACACGATCACGTTGCGCCGCGCAGACCCGGATTTGGTGTCGGCGATGGCCTCGTTGATCCGGTCGAGCGGCCAGCGGTTCGAGATCAGTTCGTCGAGTTTCAGCCGCCCCTGCGCGTAGAGATCGACCATCCAGGGGATGTCGCGGCGGATCACCGTTTCGCCCATCTTGGAGCCGATCATCGCCTGCCCGGCGGCGGCAAAATTGGCGGCTTCATAGCGGCTCTCGTCGCCGGAATGGGGCATGCCGACCATCACCATCCGGCCACCCCCCGCGAGGTAGCGGGGCGCCGCGTCATAGGCGCGCGCCGCGCCCACGGTGACGAAGACCGCGTCCGCGCCGCGCCCCATCGCCTGTTTCGCCGCGCGCCACGGTTTTGCGTTGGTGGCGAGCACCCCGTCGGTGGCGCCGAATTCGAGCGCGGTGGCGAGCTTTTCCTCGGTCATGTCCACGGCCACGATGCGCCGCGCGCCCGCGATGCGCGCGCCCTGGATGGCGTTCAACCCGACGCCGCCCGCGCCGATCACCACCACGTCCTCGCCCGCGCGCAGATGGGCTGCGTTCACCACCGCGCCCACGCCGGTGATGACGCCGCAGGCCAGAAGCGAGGCGGCGGCCATGTCGATCCCTTCGGGCAGTTTCACGACCTGGCTGTGATGCACGACGACCGCCTCGGCAAAGGCACCGCAGGCCATCGCCTGGTGCAGCGTGCTGCCATCCGGCAGGCTGAGCGGCCCGCGATCGCCGTCATAGGAGGTCTCGCATCCGGTGGGGCGGCCCCCGGCGCAGGAAGAGCATTGCCCACAGGCGCGAATGAGCGTGACAACCACCGGATCGCCCGGCGCGATGCCGGTGACGCCCGCGCCCGTGGCGCGCACCCGGCCCGCCGCCTCGTGGCCGTAGACTGCCGGCAGCGTGCCGCCCCAGCCGCCATCGGCATAGGTGATGTCGGAATGGCAGATCGCCACGGCGTCGAGCGCGACCTCGATCTCGCCGGCCTCTGGCGCGCGCAGGTGGACGTTCTCGATGCTGAGCGGGGCGCCGAATCGGTGGCAGACGGCGGCCTTGATAATGCCCATGAATTTCTCCCTCGGTTTTTCACAGGTGACCGGGATTCGAGTTTGGGTGCAAGGGCAATTATGCGGCGGCGCGTGCGGGTGAAAGGGGTATCGGGAAAGACGGGGTGGGGCGGGTGGTGACCTGGAGGGGACGTTCAGGTCTTGGTGCCAATGCGCGGAGTAAAGGCGCGTTTACGCGCCGCCGCGCATCGCCGGGCCGCCCCCCGGCACGGCGACATGGCTGCAACCTGTGCGCCGTTCGGGCCTTCTTCGGATTTGGCTGCCATTAAGCGCGGCAGAACGAACCTTGGATCGTCGCGCCGCGGCCCGTCGACGCGCGGCTAGTGCAAACGACCGCTCCATGCCAAACCCGCAGGTCAACGATATGGCGGGTTGTCCCCCGGTGCGGTGCGCAGATGCCCCGTAGCGTCGATGAAGCCGCCGAGACAGGCGGCGTAGTCCTGCGGGGCGTCGATGGGAGGCACATGGCCGGTGCCGCGCAACAGGCAGAATTGCGAGCCGGGGATGAGGTCCACCGTTTCTCGCACCAGATCGGGCGGGGTGGAGCCGTCCTCCGACCCGGCGATGCCGAGCGCGGGGATGCGCAGCCCGGAGGTGGGGGTGTAGAAATCGGTGCCGGAAATGGCGGCGGCGCAGCCGGCGTAGCCCTCGGGGTCGTGGGCGCGCAGATGCTCGCACCACGGCAGGTGGTGGCCAGCCCTGACATAGGCGCGCGGGAACCACCGATCGCAGGAGGCGCGGGCCAGCTTTTCCATCCCGCCCGGTTGCCGCGCGGTGGCGATGCGGTCGGCCCAGATTTCGGGTGTGCCGATCTTGGCCCCGGTATTCGACAGCACCAGCGCGCGCACGAGGTCGGGCCGTTTCACCGCCAGCCCCTGCGCCACCATCCCGCCGATGGAAAGGCCCACGAACATGGCATCGCGCAGGCCGAGGTGATCCATCAGTCGCTCGGCATCGCGGATCAGCGCGCCCATCGTGTAGGGCGCGGGCGGGCAGGAGGATCGCCCGTGCCCGCGCGCATCGTAGCGGACAACCCGCACGCCTGCTGGCAGGAGCGGCATGATGTTGTCCCACAGCATCGTGCCGGTGCCGAGCGCGTGGGCGAGGACGAGGGGCGGGCCGTCGGGCGCGCCCTCGTCGAGGTAATGAAGCGTCACGTCGCCAAGGTCGAGAAAGGGCATGGCGCGGCTTCCCTCAGCAGAACCGCGCAAGCGCGGTGGTGAAGATATCGGCATCGACATTGCCGCCCGAGATGGTGCAGATCACCGCCTCGCCCTCGATCTCATCCGCGTGAAAGAGGGCGGCGGCGAGCGCCACGGCGCCGCCCGGCTCTGCCACCACCTTGAGCCGCTGGAAGGCGAGTGCCATCGCGTGCAGCGCCTCGTCGTCGGTCACCACAATGCCCGGTCCGCAGAGGCGGTGCATGATCGGGAAGGTGAGCGCGCCGGGCTGCGGCGTTATGATCGCGTCGCAAAGGCCGCCCGCGCTCGTCGCGTTGCGCTCGATCCGGCCATTGCGGAGCGAGCGGGCCACGTCGTCGAAGCCCTCGGGCTCCACCGGGCGCGCGCGCAGGCCCGGCGCGTCGGCCTCCAGCGCCAGCGCGATGCCGGACGTCAGCCCGCCACCGCCGCAGCAGACGAGCACATCGGCGGTCTCGATCCCGAGAGCGGCGGCGTCCTCGGCGATTTCCAGCCCGGTGGTGCCCTGGCCCGCGATGACCTGCGGCTCGTCGAAGGGCCTGATGAGGGTGAGCCCGCGCTCGGTGCTGAGCCGGTCGCCGAGCGCATCGCGATCCTCTCCCGCGCGGTCGTAGAGCACCACCTCTGCCCCGAGGGCGCACGTGTTGTCGATCTTCAGGCGTGGCGCGTCGGACGGCATGATGATCACGCTCGGCACACCGAACTCGCGCGCCGCGAGGGCGACGCCCTGCGCGTGGTTGCCGCTGGAAAAGGCGATCACCCCGTGCGCGCGGGTATCGGCGTCAAGCGCCGAGATGGCCGAGCGCGCGCCGCGATACTTGAAGCTGCCGGTGTGTTGCAGGCATTCGGGTTTAATGAGAACGCGCCGCCCGGCGATTTCATCGAGAAAGGGCGAGGTGAGCAGCGGCGTGCGCCGCGCGTGCCCGGCAAGGCGCGCCTGCGCCGCGCGGATCATGGTGATGTCGGTCATCGTGTCTGCTCCAGCAGGGATCGGATGGCGGCGAGCGCCTGCGGCTCGTCGAGGAACGGCACGTGGCCGCGATCGGGTACGGTGGCGGCGATCATGCCGGGGTGGCGCGCTTGCATCCTGGCGAAGGTCTCGGGCGAAAGCAGGTCGGAATTCGCGCCCCGGATCGCGGCGAGGGGGAGGCCGCCCAATGCCGCGAACATCTGCCACAGGTCCGGGGCCTCGCCCGCGCCCGCCTGTCCCACCAGCGCGTCGCGCAGGCGCGGATCGTAGCGCAGGCCCAGCCCGCCGCCCGGTTTCTCGAAGAACATCGCCTCGGCCTGTGCGCGCCAGCGGGCGAGCGGCACGCCGGGGAAGGCGGCGGCGTGGACATGGGCCAGCGCGCTCGCGGCGGCGTCGAGATCGGGCAGGTCGGGCTCTCGCCCGACGTAATCCATGATCCGGGCGATGCCGGTGTCGGCCACCTCGGGGCCGATATCGTTCAGCACCACGCCCACGAGCCGGCCCGGGTGCAGATGCGCCAGCGCCATCGCGATCAGCCCGCCGCGCGATGTGCCGATGATGGTGACGCGGTCAAGGCCGAGGTGATCGAGCAATTCAGTCGCATCGCGGGCCTCGGTCAGGATGTTGTAGGACATGAAATCGGCGGCGTGATCTGATTGCCCGCGCCCGCGATAGTCTAGCCGGATGAGCCGCGTGTCCGAGAGATGGGGGGCCATGAAGTCGAAATCGGCGCTGTTGCGCGTGAGCCCGGCGAGGCACAGGACGGGGTGTCCCGTGCCCTCGTCCCGGAAATGCAGCGACAGCCCATCCGAAGTGGCAAACCTTGCCATCAGCCCCGCACCATGCCGGGGATGCCGGAAAGGTCGGAGAGCTGTGCGTCGGGCGCGGCGGGCAGACGGTCCACCGGGTCGCCCGCGCGGTTGACCCACACGGTGCGGAAGCCGTAGCCGGCGGCGGCGCAGGCGTCCCAGCCGTTGGACGAGACGAAGAGCACCTCCTCGGGCGGGCAGCCGAAGCGCTGGCCGACGAGGTCATAGACCACGCGGGCGGGCTTGAAGATGCCGACGCTTTCGACCGAGAGCACGTCGTCCAGCCGGTCGCCGATACCCGCGGACCGCACCGCCCCGTCGAGCATGTCCGGCGCGCCGTTGGAGAGGATCGCCGTGCTGATCCCGTCCGCCTTGAGCGCGGCGAGCATGTCGGGCACCTCGGGGTAGGCCTCGAGTTCCCAGTAGAGTTGCAGCAGCCGCTCGCGCAGGTCGGCATCCCCGAGCAGGCCCTCGGATTCGAGCGCCCAGTCGAGCCCGTCCTGCGTGATCTGCCAGAAGCCGATATGTTCGCCCATCACGGCGCGCAGCCAGGTGTATTGCAGTTGCTTGAGGCGCCATTTCTCGGCGATGGCGGGCCAGTGGCGGGCAAAGTTCTCGCGCCCCGGTTCGGAGGCTGCGGCGCGCGCCGCGGCGGCCACGTCGAAGAGCGTGCCATAAGCGTCGAAGATGCAGGTGGTGATCGGCATGACGTGTCCCTTTCTGTCGGTTGCGCGGAGACTGGCACGAACCGGGGGAAGGGGAAAGCCCTGCCACGCGCGCAGGCTGTTTGCGAATCCGTGACGGCTCGGCTAGGGTCTCTGCATCAACCGAGCACCCGCGCGCCGCGCGGCCTTGCAAACTCACCCATCCCCAAGCATTGGAACATCGTATGACCCAGGTCAAAGAGGGCGACACCGTCCGTATTCACTACACCGGCACGCTGGCCGATGGCGAGACCTTCGATTCGTCGCAAGGCCGCGATCCGCTGGAATTCACCGTTGGGTCGGGGCAGATCATCCCCGGTCTCGAAGCCGCGCTGCCCGGCATGGCCGTTGGCGAGAAAAAGACCGTCGAGGTGCCCGCCGCCGAAGCCTATGGCGACGCCGACCCCGACGCCAAGCAGGCGGTGCCGCGCGCCGACATCCCCGAGGATATCCCGCTCGATATCGGCACGCGCCTTCAGGTGCAGACGCCGCAGGGGCAGGTGATGCCCGTGACGGTGGCCGAAGTGACCGAAGAGCAGGTGATCCTCGACGCCAACCACCCGCTGGCGGGGCAGGACCTCACGTTCGCCATCGAGGTGGTCGATATCGACTGATCGCGGATGCCGCGACGGAATGCGCGCGCCGGGCCTTGCCCGGCGCGTTGCGTTTGAGGGGGGTGATGGGGCCCCGCGACACTACTTCTGAGCGACATGCTCTAGTTCAACACACGGACGGCTGCGCCGATCAGGTCCAGGACCTCGCGCGTATCGCGATCCACGCGGTAGACGTAATCGCCCACGCGGTAGTAGGTCTCGTTGGCATCAAGCCCGTAGCGCCCCGGATGGCGGACGATCCAGTAATCGCCAAAGATGATGTCGCCACGCCCGTATTTGCGAGCTTGCCCCGGTGGCACGCAGGGTGGATTTTTCTTGGCCAGACCGGGCGGGCAATCGGCGACTCTACCAACGCCGACTGGATGTCCCTTGAGCGACTTGTGATTTCCCGCCTCTGCAGCGAGGCCGAGACAGACTACAACCGCTGAGGTGATGAGAAGCGGAATCTGTCGCATAAGAGATCTCCTCGTAATGACTACCTGTCGGACATGTAATCATCTTCCCTGCAATGTGCTTCTCTTGAACACGTATGTCGGCGGAAAGAGGCTTATCGGCGGATACGCCGTGCCCGCATTCTTTCAACTTTGGCAGCATTGCGAGCTTGACTGCCTTTATCGAGGCAATCCATGTGCACGCCGGGTCAGGCCGTGTCGGTCTGCAACCGCAATGCGCTCGACCCGGTTATTGTGCCATTGCTGATGGCGCCTCGGACCTGGCGCGATCCACGACAAATCCGGCAAGGGGCTGCGGGGGTGTCCTCAGCCCTCGCTCAGCGCGACCTTCATGTCGCGGACCTGGTAGATGACCTCGCCATCGGCCTCGACGATGCCATCGGCCACCCCCATCGTGAGCCGCCGGGTCTGCACCGCCTTGGTGAAATCCACCTTGTAGGTGAGCATCGTTCTGTCGGGGCGGACCATGCCCGTGAGCTTTACCTCGCCCACGCCGAGCGCATAGCCGCGCCCCTGCCAGCCGCGCCAGCCGAGGTTGAAGCCGGTGAGCTGCCACAGGCCGTCGAGTCCGAGGCAGCCGGGCATGATCGGGTTGCCGGGGAAGTGGCATTCGAAGAACCACAGGTCGGGGCGGATGTCGAACTCGGCCACAACGTGGCCCTTGCCATGCGCTCCGCCATCGCCCGAGATATCGGTGATGCGGTCCATCATCAGCATCGGCGGCAGGGGCAGTTGCGCGTTGCCGGGGCCGAAAAGCTCTCCCCGCGCGCATTTCAGGAGGTCATCGCGATCGAAGCTGCGCGGATACTCGGCCATCGGGGCAATCCCTTTCACATGCGGGCGGGCGGGGTCTGGCATTCCTCTATCACCGCGCGAATCCTCCTTGCAACCCTGCGCCGCACCGTCCGTGCTGCATAATGGTCGCGATTTTCGTTTGAAATCGAGGGGGCGGAAAACCTATATTGCAGGGTAACGATAGGGAAATGGCGATGACGGATCAGCACAGCATCATGGCGACCGACTGGCTTGGGCAGGTCGGGCTGCGGCCGACGCGGCAGCGCGTGGCGCTGGCGCGGCTGTTGCACGGCGACGGCCAGCACCGCCACGTCACCGCCGAGAGCCTGTTTGCCGATGCCCGCGCGGCGGGCGAGAGCGTGTCGCTTGCCACCATCTACAACACGCTCAAGGCGTTCTGCGACGCGGGGCTTTTGCAGGAGGTGACGGTGGATGGCTCCAAGAGCTATTTCGACACCAACACCCATGATCACCCGCATTTCTTTTGGGAAGACGAGAACCGGCTGAGCGACGCGCCCGCCGACGAACTGGAGATCGCGCGCCTGCCTTCGGCCCCCGAAGGCGCTGAGATCACCGCCGTCGACGTGGTGATCCGCCTGCGCCGCAGCCGGGGCTGAGCGCGGCTCATCCCTTTGGCGCGATGCCCGACAGCCCGGCCTGCGTGATGCGGCGGCGCGATTCCTTCAGCCCCTCTTCGAACCCTTCGGCATCGCCGTAGTCGACGAATTGCGCGTAATAGGCATGGTGTGCGCCGACCCGCGCGGCGTGCTTGATCGGGCACCAATAGGCCTCGGTTCGACCCGCGATTTCCTGCACATAGCCGATGAGCCCGTTGCAGTAGCCGCAATAGACGCAGTTCAGCTTTTGCAGGGCGTTGAGATAGGCGAGGTGGTGGCGGTCGATGCGGATGAAATCGGCGCGCCGCACCTTGTCGATCCCGTAGGCGGGAAAGCACACTGCCTGGTAGATGGTCACGAAGAGATCGAGAGCCACGAAAGGCAGGATCATGGCGTAGATCACCGGTGCGGTGATGATCGACATGGGCCGGGTGTGGCGCAGGAAGGTCGAGAGCCGCACCCGCATTTCGCGGTGACGGCGCCGCACCTCGGCCTCGAACACCACGCGGCCGTTCTCGAACCGGTATCGGAACGCGGCGCGGCGGCGGGCGAACTCTTCTTCCATTTCATCCTGCAACTCGCGGATGCGGGCGAGGATCGTCTCGGTGGTGCTCACGGGCGGGCCTCCGGGCTGGTGCGTGTGGCGCGACGCTACCCTACCGCGCGGTGACGCGAAACCGTGTCTGATGCCGGGACGCTTGCCCCTAACCGCTTGCCCCGTATACCTGCCTGTCTTACACAAGGCGGGAGCGCAGATAGGAGGACGGCGATGCGTCGAGTCGTGGTGACCGGGCTGGGGATCGTCTCCAGCATCGGCAACAACGTCGAGGAGGTTCTGACCTCGCTCCGGGAGGGGCGGTCGGGGATCACCGCCAATGACGCGATGGCCGAGCATGGCTTTCGCAGCCGTGTGGCGGGCGCGATCAACCTCGATATTACCGAGCATGTGGACAAGCGCACGCTGCGCTTCATGGGGCCGGGGGCCGCCTATGCCCATGTCGCCATGAGCCAGGCCATCGCCGATTCGGGGCTGGAGGAGGGCGATATCGTCAACCCGCGCACCGGGCTCATCGCCGGATCGGGCGGGCCGTCGACCTCGGCGATGCTGGCGGCGCACCAGGTGGTGCTCAAGACGGGCTCCACCCGGCGGATCGGGCCGTTTGCCGTGCCCAAGACCATGTGCTCGACGATCTCGGCCAATCTGAGCACCGCGTTCCGGATCAAGGGGATCAACTATTCGATCACCTCTGCCTGTTCCACCTCGCTGCATTGCATCGGCAACGCCGCCGAGCAGATCATGATGGGCAAGCAGGACGTGATGTTCGCCGGCGGCGGAGAGGAACTGGACTGGACGCTGTCGTGCCTGTTCGACGCGATGGGGGCGATGTCGTCGAAATACAATGATGACCCTTCCCGCGCGAGCCGCGCCTTCGACGAGGGGCGCGACGGGTTCGTGATCTCGGGCGGGGGCGGCATCGTGGTGCTGGAGGATCTCGATCACGCGCTCGCGCGGGGTGCGAAGATCTATGCCGAGGTCACGGGATACGGTGCCACCTCGGATGGCGAGGACATGGTGGCCCCCTCGGGCGAGGGGGGCGAGCGGGCGATGCGGCTGGCCCTCTCGATGCTGCCCGAGGGCCGCAAGGTGAGCTATATCAACGCGCACGGCACCTCGACCCCGGTGGGCGACGTGGGCGAGGTCGAGGCGGTGCGCCGCATCTTTGGGCGCGGCACGACGCCGCCGATCAGTTCGACCAAGTCGATGACCGGCCACAGCCAGGGCGCGACCGGCGCGCAGGAGGCGATCTACTGCCTGCTGGCACTCGAGCACGATTTCATCATCCCCTCGATCAATGTCGAGACGCTGGACCCCGCGCTCGATCCGGGCGAGATCGCCACCGCACGGGTGGACGGGGCCGGGCTCGACACGGTGATGACCAACAGTTTCGGCTTCGGTGGCACCAACGGTGCGATGCTGCTGAGCAAGTATCACGGATGACAGGCAAATGACGATTTCGATGCAGGGCAAGCGCGGGCTTATCATGGGGGTGGCCAATGATCGCTCTATCGCCTGGGGGATCGCCCGCGAGATGCGCGCGGCGGGGGCAGAGCTGGCGTTTACCTACCAGGGCGAGGCGTTCGGCAAGCGCGTGGCCCCGCTCGCCGAGAGCCTCGGGTCGGACCTGCTTCTCGACGTGGATGTGACCGACGACGAGTCGCTCGGCGCGGCCTTTGGCAAATTGGCCGAAAGCTGGCCGACCATTGATTTCGTGGTCCACGCCATCGCCTATTCGGACAAATCGGAGCTGACGGGGCGGTTTCTCAACACCAGCCGCGCGAATTTCAAGCATTCGCTGGATATCTCGACCTACTCCTTCATCGAGGTGGCGCGGCGCGCCTATCCGCTAATGAAGGCGAATGGTGGCTGCCTGATGACGCTGACGTACCAGGGATCGAACAAGGTGGTGCCCAATTACAACGTGATGGGGGTGGCCAAGGCCGCGCTAGAGGCGACGACGCGGTACCTGGCCAACGATCTCGGCCCCGACGGCATCCGCGTCAACGCGCTCAGCCCCGGCCCGATGAAGACGCTGGCGGGTGCGGCCATCGGAGGCGCGCGCAAGACGTTCAAGCATACCGAAATGAACGCGCCGCTGCGCGCCAATGCCACGCTTGAGGCGATCGGCGGCACGGCGGTCTGGCTTGCCTCGGACGCCGGGGCGTGCACCAGTGGCGAGATCATCCATATTGATTGCGGCTACCATGTTCTGGGGATGCCGCAGGCCGAGAACCTCTGAGGTCAGGGCGCGGCCCAGGTTCTGCCCCATTCCCGCCATGCGGGGGCGATAACCTGCGGCAATGTCCGTGGTCTATTCATCCCAGCCTCCGCGAGAGCAGGTTCTTGCCGCCAGAGCGCGCCGCGCGCGGGCCTGGGCCTGGCCGGTGCGGCTGGCGCTGCTGGTCTGTATCGGCACGGCGATCTGGCAGGAGCCGCGGCTTGCCCCCTGGGTTCATGCGCGGATGCAGGAGGCGGTCGCCTACGCCGGGGCCGCCATCGAGGGCGCGCCGGGGCCGGGTACGCTTCTGGCGGGAATGGGCGGCGGCTCTTCCTCCTCGGGCAACAAGGCGGGGCTTTCGGGATGGTTCATCGACACGGTGATGCGCTGAGGCGCTGGCCACGCCGTCGTGAGTGGTGCGCGTGTTGATCTCGACACATGAATGCCCATCTCGGATGTATGACACACACAAGCCGCACACACCCCAATGTGCCGAGCGTAGATCAATCGGACCGCACGGTGCCCGCGAACCTGCGCCAATCCGGCACCACCCCCGTCCAGATGCTGATTTCAACACGGGTGCGCAAATCGCCGTTCTGGCACCTGTCGATCGAGGCGGGGGCGTGGCGTGCCACCGTCTACAACCGCATGTATCACCCGCGCGGCTATGCCCGGCCCGAGGATGGCGGAGCGATGGCGGAATACCGGGCGCTGGTCAATGGCGTGACGCTGTGGAACGTTGCGGTGGAGCGGCAAATCCGCGTCAAAGGGCCGGATGCCGAGGACTTCGTCAACACCGTCATCACCCGCGACGCCACCCGCATCAAGCCAATGCACGGCAAATACTGCATATTGTGCAATGACAAGGGCGGCATCCTGAACGATCCGGTGCTGCTGCGGCTGGCCGACGATGAATTCTGGTTCTCGATCTCGGACACGGACCTGATGTTGTGGTTGCAGGGGGTGAACACGCCGAAACGCTGGGATGTCGATATCCGCGAGCTGGACGTGGCCCCGTTGCAGGTACAAGGCCCGCTGTCGGAAGAATTGATGGCCGATCTGCTGGGCGAAGGTCTGCGGAAAATTCCCTATTACGGGCTGATGCATGCCGAGATCGACGGCTGCCCGGTGGTCATCAGCCAGACCGGGTTCAGCGGTGAGAAGGGATATGAGATTTACGTGCGCGACGCGTCGCAGACGGCCGAGCGCGTCTGGTATGCGTTGCGCGGCATCGGGGCGCATTACGGCCTCCGCGTGATCGCCCCGGGGCATCATCGGCGGATCGCGGCGGGTATACTGTCCTGGGGGCAGGACATGGACTCAGAGACCTCTCCGTTTCAGGTCAACCTCGCCTACCAGGTGCCGCGCAACAAGGATGCCGACTATATCGGCAAGGCGGCGCTGGAGGAGCAGCGTGCCGAAATCGAGGCGGGGCGCTACCCGTTCGCGCTGAAACTCGTGGGGCTGAAGGTTGGCGGCAAGCCGATCACCGATTACGCGCCGGATTTCTGGCTGGTCGGGGACGAAAATGATGAACGCTGCGGCTATGTCACCTCGCCGTGGTATTCGCCCGACCTGGAGCAGAACATCGCGCTTGCCTATGTGCCGTGGGAGAAATCGGCCATCGGCACGCGGCTGCGGGTCGAGTTGCCCGAAATGTACCAGGAGACGTCGGGAAAATCGGTATCGGCAATCGTGTCCGAGGTGCCGTTTGTCGCGTCGGCGCACCCGAGCGCGCGCGAGCGCCGGAAAGAGGGCGGAGCCTGAGCACGGGTCAGAACCACTGCCCCGGCTCCATCAGGCCGAGGTCGAGCAATTGCCGCGAGTGCCATTCGAATGGCACGGAATTGTGCCAGGTGAAGGTCGGGATGTCGAAGGTCGAGCCCGGATTGCGCTTGAGCGCCTTGGCGGTGCGAAACGACGCGATGGCGGCGGTCAGGTTGTTGTGCCAGGGGCAGGCATAGGTGTTGTATTCCTCGTCCGAGAAGGTGTGATCGGCGCGCAGGATCACCCCCGGCTGCGCGCGAAACAGCGCGACGCGGTCGATCTTGCGGCGGTTGGCCGGGATGTGTTCCTCGAATCGCCAGCGCAGCCCACCGAAGAAATCGAGCTGGCGTTCCCTGGGTTGGTTGTGATTGTCCGGGTCGGGGCGCCCGAGCGCGTAATAGCCAGAGCGGTCGAGCTGTGCCTCTTCGAGCGAGACGGCATCGGCGTGGCGGTCGAGATCGGGGGCGTAGAGGTCGATCACGTAGGCAAGCATCGCGTCGCGCCGTTCCTCGGTGTGGAAGGCGAGCAGTTCGCCGACGCTGCGCGTTTCGCAGAACGGGTAGAACAGGTATTCGGCGTTGAAACAGTAATACATCCACAGCCCCGGCGCGGCGGCGGCCACGGCATTGACCGCGTCAATCGGATCCTCGCCGCCGGCTGCGTCGAAGCGGATGCGGTGGACCATCTGCTCTGTGGTCACGTCGGGCGCGGCGGCAAAGGCGTCGGGCGCGAAGAACAGCACCGACTTGAACCCCAGATCGAGATGATGGCGCAGGGTCGAGTCGATCTCGGTCTCGTCCTCGGCGAAGATCATCGCCAGCGGCCCGTCGGCAAGCGCCGTGCCCGGTGCGGCCAGGAAATCGGTGAGCGTGGGTGCCGTCATTTGTCTATCCTGCCCGTTTCGGTGCAGAATCGGCAAAACCGGCGGGCATTGCAAGAGGGGCCTGCCCTGATGTAGGAGCCGAGCGTGAATTCACAGGCAGGAGCCGGGCGCATGGCCGATCCCAAGAAGCTCTACATCCGCACTTATGGCTGCCAGATGAACGTCTATGACAGCGAGCGCATGGCCGAGGCCATGGGCGCGGCCGGCTATGTCGAGACCGGAGATGCGGCCGAGGCGGACATGATCCTGCTCAACACCTGCCATATCCGCGAAAAGGCCGCCGAGAAGGTGTATTCCGAGTTGGGCCGCCTGCGGGCGCTCAAGGTCGATAACCCCGATCTCAAGATCGGGGTGGCTGGGTGTGTGGCGCAGGCCGAGGGCGAGGAGATCATGCGCCGTCAGCCGCTGGTGGATCTGGTGGTGGGGCCGCAGAGCTATCACCGCCTGCCGCAGATGGAGGCACGGGTGCGCGGGGGCGAGAAGGCGCTCGACACCGATTTCCCGGCGGATGACAAGTTCGACACGCTGCGCCATCGTCCCAAGGCGAAGCGCGGGCCGACCGCGTTTCTGACCGTGCAGGAGGGCTGTGACAAGTTCTGTGCCTTCTGTGTGGTGCCCTATACCCGCGGGGCCGAGGTGAGCCGCCCGCCCGCGCGGGTGCTGGAAGAGGCGCGCGACCTGGTCGAGCGCGGGGTGCGCGAGATCACCCTCTTGGGGCAGAACGTCAACGCTTATCACGGGCCCGGAGAGGGCGGGGACTGGAGCCTCGCGCGGCTGATCTGGGCGCTGAACGACATCGACGGGCTGGAGCGCATCCGTTTCACCACCAGCCACCCCAACGATATGACCGATGACCTGATCGCGGCGCATGGTGAATGTTCAAAGCTGATGCCCTACCTGCACCTGCCGGTGCAGTCGGGCAGCGACCGCATCCTCAAGCGGATGAACCGCAAGCACACCGCCGAGGGCTACCTGCGCCTGATCGAGCGGATTCGCGCGGCGCGGCCCGATATCCTCATCTCGGGTGATTTCATTACCGGATTTCCCGAGGAAACCGAGGACGATTTCCAGGCCACGCTCGACCTGATCGAGGCCGTGGGGTACGGGCAGGCGTTTTCGTTCAAGTATTCCACGCGCCCCGGCACCCCCGCCGCCGAGCGCCCGCAGGTGGATGAGGAGGTCAAGGCCGAGCGACTGCACCGGCTGCAGGACCTCATCACCCGGCAGCAGCGCGCGGTGCAGGACGCGATGGTGGGCCGCACGGTGGGTGTGCTGTTCGAGAAGCCGGGGCGGATGCCGGGGCAGATGGTGGGCAAATCCGACCACCTGCACGCGGTCCACGTCACCGACCCCGGGCTCGGGGTGGGCGATCTCGCGCAGGTCGAGATCGTGGAGAGCGGGGCCAATTCACTGGCCGGACGGGTCGTCGCATAGGGCCGGTGAATGTGGCGAGATTGCGGCCCGATAGGGATTGTTTCCCGTTCGTCCACAATATCTGGTGAAATTTGCTTCACAAAGAGCGTAAATTAGTTAAACTCCTGATAGATTTGATGACAACCGCGTCGTTCCAGGCGCGGTATTTAACAACAGGGGACTGGGACAGTGGCAAGCAAGATATCCGAGATACTGCGCCGGGCCGCGGGGGGTGCCGCGGTCGTGGCGCTCGGGGCGTCGGTCTTCGCCGGGGCGGCAATCGCCCAACAGGGGCAGCGCACCGTGACGGGAGAGCGGTATATTCCGACCATCTGGGTTGATCCGGACGGCTGCGAGCACTGGGTGATGGATGACGGGGCCGAGGGCTACATGAGCCCGCATGTCAATCGGCAGGGCATCCCCGTCTGCCGCGAGGCCAACCTGTGCGGCACCGTCAACACCGACACGCTGTTCGCGACCGACAGCGCGCGCATTCAGCCCGCCGGTAAACAGCGGTTGCGCGAGTTTTTCCAGCAGGCGGGAGCGATCTCTTATACTATCGTCGGCCATACCGACAGCCGCGCCTCGGACGAATACAACATGGGCCTGTCTTATCGCCGCGCCAATGCGGTGGCATCGGTGGCGCGCGGCATGGGCGCGCGCATCGCCGATGTGCGCGGTTATGGCGAGCGGATGCCCAAGGCGTCGAACAACACCGCCCAAGGCATGGCACAGAACCGCCGTGTCGAGATCATGTGCTGGCGCTGAGGATATTGTCATGAAAACCTTTCGAATTGCACTCGTTTTTCCTGTCGTCGGTTTGTTGGCCGCATGTGATGTCGGTCCCGACAAGACGATGGACCGCAACCTGATCGACAAGGATCACCTCAGCACGATGCGTGCCGGTATATGGATCGATCCGAATGGCTGCGACCACTGGATCATCGACGACGGGGTCGAGGGCTATCTCTCCCAGCGCCTCGACAAGTTCGGCAAGCCGGTCTGCTCGGGAGCGGCACCGCCCACGGTGGCCACGGGACCGTTCAAGGAAGGCCAAGGAATATCAGACTCTATTTGACGGTGGTTGGGAGCCGATTGCCATGAAGGCGCGGAGCCGGGCGGCTTCGCGCCTCTCACACGCTTGTCGCTTGCGCTCGGCGGTACATCTTGGCAGGGTCGGGATGCAACTCTGACCCTTGGAGACCTGTTTGGGTAACACCGCATCGCCCCCCGCCCCCGGCCCCGATTCGCTCCACGAGACGGCGGTCGAATTTCCGGACAACAAGCTGCTGATCGACCTGTGCGGCGAATACGACCGCAACCTCGCCGAGATCGAGCGCGTTCTCGGCGTGCAGATCGTGCGGCGCGGCAACCTGCTATCCGTTCTGGGCGAGGAGGCACCGGCCGCCGAGGCGACGGGTGTCCTCAATGCTCTTTATGCCCGGCTCGAAGGTGGCAAGGACGTGGATTTCGCCGACGTGGACCGCGAGCTGCGCATGGGGGCCGATGACGAGGCAACAACCGGCGGGCTCGATGGCGATCAGCTGGAAATGTTCAAGGGCGGTGCGGTCGAGATCCGCACCCGCAAGAAGCTGGTCGAGCCGCGCACCGACGCGCAGAAGGCCTATGTGAAATCGCTCTACGCGAACGAGCTGGCCTTTGGCATCGGTCCCGCGGGCACCGGCAAGACCTATCTCGCCGTCGCCGTTGGCGTGAACATGTTCATCGAGGGGCATGTGGACCGGATCATCCTGGCGCGCCCGGCGGTCGAGGCGGGCGAGAAACTGGGCTATCTGCCCGGCGACATGAAGGAAAAGGTCGATCCCTACATGCAGCCGCTCTACGACGCGCTGAACGATTTCCTGCCGGGCAAGCAGCTGGCCAAGCTGATCGAGGAAAAGCGGATCGAGATCGCGCCGCTCGCGTTCATGCGCGGGCGCACGCTGTCGAACGCGTTCGTGGTGCTCGACGAGGCGCAGAACGCCACGTCGATGCAGATGAAGATGTTCTTGACCCGCCTGGGCGAAGGCAGCCGCATGGTCGTCACCGGCGATCGCACGCAGATCGACCTGCCGCGCGGCGTGCCCTCGGGGCTGTCGGATGCCGAGCGGTTGCTGGCCTCCATCCCGCAGATCAGCTTCAACTACTTCTCTGCGCGCGACGTGGTGCGCCACCCGCTGGTGGCGGCGATCATCGAGGCCTACGAGGCCGATGGCTGAGCAATGCCCGTGGAGATGATCGTCGAGGATGCGCGCTGGAATGAAGCGGGGCTGGAGGCGTTGGCGTCGCGCGCGGCCGGGGCCACGCTCGCCCATCTCGGACTCGATCCCGAGTTGTGGGAGATCAGCCTGCTGGCCTGCGACGATTCGCGCATCATGGCGCTCAACGCCGATTTCCGGGACAAACCCGCCGCCACCAACGTGCTGAGCTGGCCCGCCGAGGACCACGCACCGGAGGCGCCCGGAGCCCGCCCCGCCCCGCCCGAGCCGGGTCCGGAGCCCTTTCTTGGTGATGTCGCCATAGCTTGGGAGACCTGCGCGCGCGAGGCCGCCGAGGCGGGCCGCCCGTTGGCCGATCACGTCACCCATCTTGTCGTTCACGCGGTTCTGCACCTGCTGGGCTATGATCACATCCGTGACCCGGATGCCACGCTCATGGAGACAACCGAGATCGCGATACTTGGCAAACTGGGGGTTCCTGACCCATATACTTGACATGAAGGGGTGTTTTGCCCCGCCACCTGAGACGAGACGAATGGACGAAAGCATAGAAGGATCACCTGGCGCGGCGCGGAGCGCGCAGCCTGAGGGCCGAACCGAGAGCGACGAGACGGGCGGATTTTTTCGCCGGGTTATCGGTATTTTCAACCACAGTGACGAAGAGGACGCGGAGGACGAGGTGCCCGACGGATCGGGGGCCGCGATCTTTGGCGTCGATCGGTTGCGCAATGTCACGGTCGAGGACGTGGCCGTCCCAACCGCCGAGATCGTCGCCGTGCCCGTGGACATCAGCCTTGGCGATCTCGTGCAGGTGTTTCGTGAGAGCGGCATGTCGCGCCTACCGGTGTACGAGGGCACGCTCGACACGCCGCTCGGCATGATCCACCTCAAGGATTTTGCGCTCAAGCACGGCTTTAACGGCAAGGGCACGCGGCTGTCGATCCGGACCATGCTGCGCCCGCTGCTCTATGTGCCGCCGTCGATGCCGATCGGCGTACTGATGCAGAAGATGCAGGCGGAGCGGCGGCACATGGCGCTGGTGATCGACGAGTATGGCGGTGTCGACGGCCTCGTGACCATCGAGGACCTGATCGAACAGGTGGTGGGAGAGATCGAGGACGAGCACGACACCGACGACGATGCCTATTGGCACAAGGAGGGGCCGGGGTCCTATCTCGCCGCCGCCAAGACGCCGCTGGATCAGTTCGAGGCCGAGATCGGCCTGTCGCTCACCGAGGCCGACGAGGTCGACGAGGAAGAGATCGACACGCTTGGCGGGCTGGTCTTCATGCTGCTGGGCCGGGTGCCCGCGCGCGGCGAGGTGATCGAGCATCCCACGGGCGCGAGCCTCGAGGTGGTCGAGGCCGACCCCCGCCGGATCAAGCGGGTGCGGGTGCGCGTCCCGAGTCTCGCCGGTGAGTGACGCCTTGCCCGCGCCGCTCGCCCGCATGGGGTGGCCCGTGCGGGTGGCGGCGGTGCTGGCGGTTGGCGCGGTGGCGGCACTCGGGCAGGCCCCGTGGGGGCTGTGGCCTCTGACGCTGATCGGGTTCGCGCTGGTCTATGGGTTTTTCCGGCAGACGGATGGCTGGCGCGCGGCAGCATGGCTTGGCTGGGGCGTGGGCACCGGGCACTTCCTGCTGGCGCTTCACTGGATCGTTGAGCCGTTCATGGTCGATGCCCCGCGGCACGCCTGGATGGCGCCTTTCGCGCTCGTGGGGCTGGCAGGGGGAGCGGGGCTCTACTGGGGCGCCGGGCTGGCGCTGGCGCGCGCGGCCGGCGGTGGCCCGGCCGCCTTTGTCGCCGGGCTGGGGCTGGCCGAGGCCCTGCGCGGCTGGCTCTTTACCGGCTTTCCCTGGGCGCAGCCCGGGCACGCACTGATCGACACGGCGTGGCTGCACTGGGCCGCGTGGCTTGGTGCGCCGGGGTTGCTGGTGCTGGCGTTGGGGGCGTCGGTGGCGCTTTGGCACGTGGCGGCGGGTGCGCGGGCCTCTGGTGCGGCTGTACTCGCGGCGGCGGCGGCATTGTGGCCGCTTGGCGCGGCGCTCACACCCGGGGCGGCGCCCGTGCCCGGGGCGCCGGTGGTGCGGCTTGTCCAGCCGAACGCGCCGCAGCATGAGAAGTGGCAGCCCGACAAGGTGCAGACGTTCTTCGATCGCCAGCGCGCCTTTTCGGCGGCGGGCGCGGTGCCGCCCGATCTCGTGGTGTGGCCGGAAACGGCGGTGCCGGTGCTGCTCGAACGCGCAGAACCGACGCTTGAGGCCATATCGGGAGCGGCGCGCGGCGCGCCGGTCGTGCTGGGTATCCAGCGCACAGAGGGGCCGCGCATCTACAACTCGCTGGCCGTGGTCGCGGCGGGCGGCGCGGTGACAGGGGTCTATGACAAGCACCACCTTGTGCCATTTGGCGAATACATGCCGTTCGGCGACCTGCTGGCACGGTTCGGGATCTACGGACTCGCGGCCAACGAGGGGCAGGGCTATTCGGCGGGGTCGGGTGCGCGTCTGCTCGATCTTGGGCCGCTGGGGCGGGCGCTGCCGCTGATCTGCTACGAGGGGGTTTTCGCACGCGATCTGCGTGCGGTGCCAGGGCGCCCCGAATTCCTGCTGCTTATTACAAACGATGCCTGGTTCGGCAAGATTTCCGGGCCTTATCAGCACCTTGTACAGGCACGGTTGCGCAGTGCGGAGCTGGGGCTTCCGATGATCCGGGTGGCGAATACCGGCGTGTCGGCGATGATCGATGCCACCGGCCGCGTGACCGACCGCATCCCGCTGGGAGAAGCGGGATGGCGCGATGCGCCGCTGCCACCGCCATTGCCGGAGACGTTCTACGCGCGGTGGGGGGATGCGCCGATGCTGGCGCTCTACGCCGCCCTTCTGGCGTTGTCGTCGTGGCGCAACAGGGCGGGTGTGCGGCGCATTTAGCGATTGACGCCGGGGGCTTGCGGGCTTACCCACTGTCAATCCCGTCACAACGGCTTCCTGGCGTGACGGATGTACCCAATGGAGCGATTCACATGTCCCGACAGAACTATCTCTTTACCTCCGAATCCGTTTCGGAGGGGCACCCCGACAAGGTCTGCGACCGGATTTCCGACGCGGTGCTCGATGCCTTCCTGGGTGAGGAAGAGAATGCGCGCGTCGCTTGCGAGACCTTTGCCACCACGAACTGCGTGGTGGTCGGTGGCGAGGTGGGGCTGTCGGACCGCTCGCGACTGGCGGAATTCATGGGCCGGATCGACGGGATCGTGCGCGATTGTGTCCGCGACATCGGGTATGAGCAAGATGAATTTCACTGGAATACCTTGCAGTTACACAACATGCTTCATCCTCAGTCAGCGCATATCGCGCAGGGCGTGGACCGTGATGGCGCGGGCGACCAGGGGATCATGTTCGGGTTTGCCGTGGACGAGACGCCGGAACTGATGCCGGCACCGATCCTGTATTCCCATGCCATCCTCAAACGGTTGGCCGAGGTGAGAAAATCCGGCAAAGAGAAGACGTTAGGCCCCGATGCCAAGTCGCAGCTCACGCTGCGCTACGAGAACGGCAAGCCGGTGGAGGTGATGCAGCTCGTTCTGTCGACGCAGCACACCGACGAGGCGCAAACCAGCGACGACATCCGCGCCATCGTCGAACCTTACATTCGGGAAGTGCTCCCTAATCAATGGCTTACGGACAAAACCGAATGGTGGGTGAACCCGACTGGGACGTTCGTCATCGGTGGGCCGGACGGTGATGCGGGGCTGACCGGGCGCAAGATCATCGTCGATACCTATGGCGGCGCGGCCCCGCACGGGGGCGGGGCGTTTTCCGGCAAGGACCCGACAAAGGTAGACAGATCAGCGGCTTACGCGGCGCGTTACCTTGCCAAGAACATCGTGGCCGCGGGGCTGGCGCACAAATGCACGCTGCAACTGAGCTATGCGATCGGGGTGGCCAAGCCGCTGTCGATCTACGTGGACACGCACGGCACCGGGCAAGTGCATGAATCTGCTATTGAAAATGCGATCAGCAAGGTCATGGACCTGACCCCGCGCGGCATTCGCGAGCACCTGGAGCTGACGCGACCGATCTATGCGCGCACCGCCGCCTACGGGCATTTCGGGCGCGCACCGGAGGCCGATGGCGGCTTTAGCTGGGAGCGGACCGACCTAGTAGATGCGCTGAAAACGAGCGTTTGAACAACGGCTTGGCGCGCGTTCTTCGTGTGACATGCGAGGTGATATGACGGCCCAACACCACCCGAAAGGCGCGCCGTGGCGCAATTTTCACGGGCGTATCAAGGGCAAGGCGCTGCGCCCCAACCAGGAGGCGTGGCTGGACGAGGACCTGGGCCGTTTGTCGCCCGGGGCGGTCGATTGGGAGATCAATCCCGAGCGGAAACCCATTGATCTAAAAGACTATTTCGGAGACCGAGAAATCTGGCTGGAGATCGGGTTCGGCGGTGGCGAGCACATGGTGCACCAGGCGGTTGCGAACCCGGAGGTGGGGATCGTCGGCTGCGAGCCTTACATCAACGGCGTGGCTATGCTGTTGGGCAAGATCCGCAAGTCTGGCGCACAAAATATTGCGGTCTATCCGGGGGATGTCCGCAACATGTTTGATGTTTTGCCCGAGGAGTCGATCTCGCGGGCGTTCCTGCTCTATCCCGATCCGTGGCCGAAAAAGCGCCATCACAAGCGCCGTTTCGTCACCTCAGAACATTTAGAACCGCTGTCCAAGTGTCTGAAGAAAGGCGCAATTTTCAGAGTCGCGACCGATATCCCCGACTACGTGCGCCAGACATTGGAAGAGGTGCCGCGGTACGGGTTCGAATGGCTGGCGGAGCGGCCCGGCGATTGGCGCGCGCCGTGGAACGACTGGATTTCAACACGTTACGAGCAAAAGGCGCTGCGCGAGGGGCGCGTGCCGCATTACCTGACATTTCGCCGGACCTGAGCCGCGAACCTGCAGGTTCACGCGCCGAACCGGGAGGTTCGGGACGGACAGCGCGCGCGCCGTTAACCTTATTCCGGCTCGCCGCCGAAATGCGCCCAGAACTCGTCGCGCGGGTTCGACCGGGGGAAGGGCGTATCCGGCACCGGCACGCGCAGGAAATCGCAGAGCGGCCCCCACCCGTCGGCGACATTGAAGACCAACAGCCGGTCGGCGGGGACGGTTTCGCGCACGGCGCGGTTGTTGGCGCGGTAGGCGGCGATGGCGCAGTCGCGATCGGTGTGATCGACAAAGGTGTTTTTCAGGAACCAGCCGGACATGGTGTCGAAGATGCCGTGGATATGCGGCGGCAGGTCCAGCGTCGGGGCGTTGGTAAAGAACTTGCTGATGGTGGTGCTGAAGCTGCGCCACCAATCCTCTTCGGGGCGCTCGGTATGGATGACCTTGGCGTCGGGGAAGGCGTAGATCGTGCGCGGCCAGACGGCGGCGCCGGGCCAGTCCACCTGCGACTTGAACCCGGCAAAGACCTCGTGCCAGTCCACCGGCGCGCCGCGGGCGATGGCGGCCCAGTGGGCGGGCTGTTCGGGGCGCTGCATCACCTCGTACATGTGGTGGCAGGGGCCGAAGCCCAGCTCTTCGAGGGCGAGCTTGGTGGACATGGTGCCGGTGCGCCCGAAACCGGAGCCGATGATCTGAAGGGACATGCCGTGGTCTCCTGATGCGTCGAACGGGGACAGGATACCCGTGGTCACGGAATTGTCCTAGCCGAAACCGGACCCGGGCGGCGCGGGTGCTGCTCGCCCGCCCGCGGACCGTCACGACCCAAGATGTATCCGGAACCGCGCCCGGATCGCCGCGTCAAGGTCAGGCGCAAAGCGGGCGGGCGCGCGGGTGGCGAGGATGCGCTCCTTGCGGGCGGTGGCGGTGGCGATGAGGTCGGGCTGGCCCTGCTCGACCCATTCCTTGGGCGAGGCGCGGTTGGCGCAGGCGGGGTAGAGGTAATCGGTCTGCATCCGCGCCAGCGTCTGGCCCGCACCGAGGTAATGGCCCGGGCCGCCGATGCAGGCGTCGCGGATCACCTCGAGGCTGAGCGTGTCCTCGTCCACCTCGATGCCGCGCACGCATCGGAGCGCCTGGCCGATCAGGTCATCGCCGAGGATGAGCGACTCGTGGCAGAAGCCCAGCAGCGAGGCGTGCATGCCTGCCGCCTCGTAGACCATGTTGAGGCCTGCGAGCCCGGCCATGACGTTGGAGGTGGCCTGCTCCCACCCGGCCTGCATGTCGGGCAGCTTGGAATCGGCGATGCCGCCGACCGCGCCGCCGGGCAGGCCGTAGAACTTGTGCATCTGCGCGCAGCCCGCCGACAGCAGCGCCTGCTCGCCCGAGCCGCCGGACATCGCGCCGGTGCGCAGGTCGCTGACGAAGGGCCAGGTGCCGAAGATCGCCGGGTGGCCCGGCTTGACCGCGTTGACATAGACCAGCCCGGCGAGGCACTCGGCCATCGCCTGCACGATGGCGCCCGCGATGGGGGCGGGGGCGGTGGCCCCGGCCTGCCCGGCGGACAAGAGCAGAACCGGCATGCCGCTGCGGATCACCTCTTCCATCACGCGGCAGGATTCGGTGGCGAATTTCATCGGCGGGACGACGAAGCAATTGGAATTGCTGACGAAGGGGCGATCGCGCCACGCGCCCTCGCCGCCCGCGATCAGGTGCAGCATCTCGATCGCGTCGGCGACGAACTCCGGCTCGGTGAAGGACACGCCGACATGCTTGGTGGTGCCCGCGCAGCAGGCGTAGAGCGTGTTGAGGTCCATCTCGCGGTTGTTGACGATGTCGCGGCAGACCATCGGGCGTTGCACGAAATGGATATTGTCGAGCGTGTCGGCGATGCGCGCGGCGTCGTGCAGGTCCTGCACGGTGCTGTCGCGGTAGTCGCCGTTGGCCACGTCCACGAGATGCACCGCCGCGCCCGCCGTGCCGTAATGCACGCGGTTGCCCGAGAGGGTCAGGTCGTGGCGCGGGTCGCGGCCGTGCAGGGTGATCGCGCGGTTGGCGCGAGCGATGGTGTCCTCGATCAGCGCGCGGGGAAAGCGCAGCCGCCCGTCGGGGCCGGGGATGGCGCCCGCGCGGGTCATGTGCTCGACGCCGGAGGGGGGCGCGTCGGCGAGGCCGATCTGTTCGAGCGCGTCGAGTGCCGCTGCGTGGATGCGGCGCATCTGTAGCTCTGTCAGCGGGTGGTAGAGCCCACCGTCGAGGCCCGGGCGGACCGGGCGCAGGGTGTCGGCGAGGGGGGCGGCGCGTGCGTCATGGCGCGCGGCGCGGCCGCCGGAGCGGCGCGGGGCGGTGGCTGTCATCGGGAATTGTCCTTGGCAAGATCGCAGGGTCGGGTGCGGCGGTTGGCGTGCCCTCAGGGCCGCCCGCGCGGGGCAAGCCCACGTTCCGCCCCGATGGTGCGGCATACGAGCGCGATCTTGCTGCGTGGGGCCATGACGCCGTCCTCCTGCAGCGAGCAAAACCGAATCGGCCCGGCCTGTCTGTCGTGTTTGCGACCGGTGTCGCAAACGGAACATGATGGGGCGGTTGCCGGCTCTTGGGGGGCGGTGGGGCAGACCGGACCCGGGGGAAGGAAGGAGGCATTTGGCCTGGAGGGGTCGGGATTAGCCGCGCATCGACGGGCCGCGGCGCGGCGATCCAAGGTTCGTTCTGCCGCGCTTAATGGCAGCCAAATCCGAAGAAGGCCCGAACGGCGCACAGGTTGCAGCCATGTCGCCGTGCCGTGAGGGCGGCCCGGCGATGCGCGGCGGCGTGCAAGCACGCCTTGATTCCGCGCATGGGCACCAAGACCCGAACAAGCACTCAAGGCCAAACCCCGTCACCCCGGACCTCCTGCGACCGGTGGCGGGCCGAGCGAGGCGCGCCACGCGATCCCGGCGTCGAGGCGCAGGCCGGGGGGCGGGGCGGCGCCCGCGCGCATGTCGAGCAGCATTTGCGCCGCGCGCCGGCCCATTTCGCGATGCGGCACGTGCACGGTGGTGAGCGCGGGGGTGAGGATCGCGGCCAGTTCGATATCGTCGAAGCCGGTGACCGAGACGTCGCCGGGCACGTCGATCCCCAGCGCGCGCGCCTGCGTGACGGCGCCCGCGGCGAGCACGTCGTTGCCGCACAGCACCGCCGTGGGGGGCGGGTGGGCGTCCATCAGCCGGGCAAAGGCGGTGGCGCCGTTGGCGATGGAATAGGGCGTTTCCTCGACCAGTAGCGCGCCCGCGTCGAGCCCCGCCGCCGCCATCGCCGCGCAGACACCCTGGAAGCGCGCGCGCGCGCGGTCGTTGCCGGCGCGGTCGGCGGTGATGACGGCAAGGCGGCGGTGGCCGAGCGCGATCACCTCGGCGGTGAGCGCCTGCATCGCAGCGCGGTTGTCGAAACCCACGCAGGGCCGTGGCGCGGCCTCGTCCCAGGCCCAGGCGACGAGGTAGGGGATGTGCTGGCGGTCGAGCAGGGCATAGGCGGCCTCGGTCCGGTCATGGCCGATCAGCAGGAGCGCCTCGGCGCCGCGCGTGATGAGGGTGCGGATCTGGTCCTCTTCCTGCTCGGGCTTGTAGGAGGAGGACGCCACCAGGAGCGTCACGCCATGCTCGCGCAGCGTGTCCTGAAATGCCTGGAGCCCGCGCGCGAAGATGGCGTTGTCCATCGTCGGGATCACCGCGCCGAAGGTGTTGGTGCGCCTTGCCGCGAGCGCGCGGGCCCCGAAATTGGGCGCGTAGCCGAGATCGCGGACCGCCTGCATCACCCGGGTGCGCGTGGCCTGCGTGACCTGGCCGGGGGCGTTGAGGGCGCGCGAGACCGTGGCCGTGGAGACGCCCGCCCGCGCCGCCACGTCCGAGAGGGTGGGGGCGCCTGGGGCGGTGTCTGTGCGGTCGGATGGCAAGGGGCGGTCTCCGGGCTGCGGCGGTGATCTATCCTGCACGCTGCGGGGAGGCCAGTCCAGCCCGCAATGTAAGCGCTTGCATCACAGAATGTAAGCGCTTACATTTGTCGGGAATCATGGATTTCCTGGGGAGGAGAGGACCATGTCGCTCGCGGTGTCGTCGTTACTGGCAGCCGTTTTCGTCCTGAACGTCGCGCTGGGCGCAGGCGGCTGGGGCACGTTTCTGAGCGACGTGCAGGAAATGCTGGTTCTGCTCGCCGCCTCCGCAGCCTTTGTCGTCGCGATCCTGCGGCGCGAGGCACGGGCGCGTGAAAACACCGAACGAAAAAACCAACAGGACTGACCAACCGGGAGGACAAGATGATCCGTGATACCAGAGAGCGCGTTTGCGAGGAGCGCCGCAATTTCCTGAAACTCGCAGCCAGCGGCAGCTTTACCGCTGCGCTGGTGGCCGGGGCCGGGGGGCTGTTGTGGTCCTCGGAGGCCGTGGCGCAGACCGCGCGCGAGGAGCGCGAGCGCGAGCAGGCCGCCGATCACGTCATGACGCTGGCCACCGCCTACGTGCTGGGCGCGACGCGCAGCTATCCGATCATGCAGCTCGATCTCAAGGAGAACATCCAGAACGCCACCGGCGGCAAGGTCTATGTCAAGCTCGCCCCCGGCGGGCAGCTGGGTGCGGGCGGTGCGCTGGTGCAAGCGGTGCAGGGCGGCACGATCCAGTGCGCGCAGCATTCGCTATCGAATTTCGCGCCCTTCGCCAGTGCAGTGGACCTCATCAACCTGCCGTATTTCTGCGGCTCGAACCAGCGATTCACCAACCTGGTCACGTCGGACGCGTGGCGGACGGAGGTGCATCCGAAGGTCGAGGCCGCGGGGTTCAAGCCGCTGTTCTACGTGGTGATCGACCCGCGGGTGGTGGCGATGCGCAAGGGCGGCGCCGGGCCGGTGATGACACCGGGTGATCTGAAGGGGGTCAAGTTCCGGGTGCCGGGCTCTAAAATGCTCCAGCAATATTACCGGATGGTTGGGGCCAACCCGACGCCGGTGGCGTGGGGCGAGACACCCTCGGCGATCAAGCAGGGCGTGGCCGACGCGCTCGATCCGTCGGTGGGCGCGCTTTATGTCTTTGGTTTCAAGGATATCCTGAGCCATGTCACCTTTACCCAGGCAGTGCCGGACAGTCAGGTCTATTCGGTCAACCTGGAATGGTTCAACGGGCTGCCGGAGGACGTGCGCGACGGGATCGAATGGGCGGGCGAGATGACCGCGCATCAGAACCTTGCCAAGGTGCCCTCGGCGCGGACCTACGCCATGGCCGAGCTGGAGAAGGCCGGGGTGCAGTTCCATTCGCTGAGCGACGATCAGCTTGCCGAGTGGCAGGAAACCGGCGGCTACCAGCGCGGCGAGTGGGACGATTTCAAGGTCGAGCTGGCCGGGTCGATGGAGACCTTCGAGCGCCTCGCAGAGGCCGCGGGCACGCAGGGGCAGCACTACGTCCACGACGCCTGAGCCGATGAGCGGGCCGGGGCGGCACGCGCCCCGGTCCTGGCCCGCGCCATCCCGGCGCGCGGCCGGACAAGGAGAGTGCCATGTCCCGCATGCTTTACGCGCTGAACCGCAATGCCGAGCGGTGGGCCCTGCTCATCTTCTACGTGATGCTCGTTCTCACGATGTTCATCGAGGTGCTGCGGCGCGAGCTGTTGTCCTATTCCTCGATCTGGGGCGAGGAGATCGTGCGCTATTCGTTCATCTACCTGGCGTGGATCGGGGCGGCGGCGGCGGTGCGCGAGCGCGGGCATATCCGCATCGACGTGATCATGGCCTATGTCGGACGGCGGGCGAAGGCGGTGCTCTACATCCTTGGTGACCTGGTGATGTTCGTGGTGGCGGGGATCGCGTTCTACTGGTCGCTGGAGACGGTGCTTGTGTCGGCCAAGTTCGGGTCGGTCACGCATGGTCTGCGGATCAGCCAGGTCTGGTTTCTCGCCGCCGTTCCCATCGGATTCGGGCTGGTGATGCTGCGTCTCGTGCAGTCCTTGCTGCGCGATCTTGGCGACCTTCGGCACGGGCGACCCGTGTACGAGGGTGGCAAGATGTTCGACTGAGGGCCGCGAGATGCTGTGGAACCAATTGGATCAGAGCGTCGAGCTTGGCTGGGATTTCTACGCCCCGGTGCTGCTGTTCGTGCTGCTGGTGGCGCTCGCCGTGCCGGTCTGGGCCGCGATCGGGGCGGCGGCCATCGTCATGCTGCTGTGGTCGGGGGCGTTGCCGCTGAGCCTGGTGGGGGAGAGCTTGTTTCACGGCATCGACCATTTCGCGCTCACCGCCGTGCCGCTCTTTATCCTGACGGGTGACGTGCTGGTTCGCACCGGGCTCAGCCGCAAGTTTCTCGACGTGGCCGAGGCGCTGACGCAGTTCGCGCGCGGCGGGTTCGGGTCGGCCACCGTGCTGGTGTGCGGGATGTTCGCCGCCATCTCGGGCTCGGACGCCGCCGGGGCGGCGGCGGTGGGGCGGATGACCATCGCGCGGCTGGTGGAATCGGGCTATCCGCGCCCCTATGCCTGTGCGCTGGTGGCCGCGGGGGCCTGCACCGGCATCCTCATCCCGCCCTCGATCGCGTATATCATCATCGGGCTGGTGCTGGGCATTTCGGCCTCGACGCTGTTCATGGCGGCGCTCATTCCCGGGCTGGCGATCCTTGTCTCGATCCTTGTCACCAACATCATCATGAACCGGCTGAACGGCTGGGAGGGCGGCGGCAACATCACGTTCGGGGAATGGGCCACGCGGCTCTGGTCGGCGCTGAAATCGGGGTGGTACGCGTTCATCGTGCCGGGGATCATCTTCTACGGCATCTTCTCGGGGCGGCTCACGCCCACCGAGGCGGGGGCGACGGCGGTGGTGGTGACGATCATCATGGGGTTCATCCTCGGCACGCTGAGGCTGGCGGATTTCCCCGAGATGCTGGTGAGTTCCGCCAAGGTCAACGGGGTGATCCTGCCGATCATCGCGTTTTCGCTGCCGCTGGCGCAGGCGCTGGCGATCCTCGGTGTGCCGCAGGGTTTTGTCGCCGCCGCCACGACGGTGAGCGACGAGCCGTGGGTGCTCATCCTGATGATGGTGGGCATCCTGATCGCCGCCGGCTGCGTGATGGAGACGACGCCCAACATCGTGATCCTCGCGCCGATCCTGAAGCCGCTGGCCGACAGTATCGGCATGAACGAGATCCAGTTCTGCATCATGATGATCACCGCGTTGGGGGTGGGGTTCATCACGCCGCCGCTGGGGCTCAACCTGTTCGTTGTCGCCGGGTTGACCGGCGAGTCGATCCTGCGGATTGCCTGGCGCGCGGTGCCGTTTGTGTTCTTCATGCTCGTGGTGACGCTGATGATCGCGTATCTTCCGGCGATTTCCACCACGTTGCTTCCCGACATCTACAAGTGAAACAGGAGCCATCCATGCCGACGGAATATCTCAAGAAAGCCCCCCGCCATTCGCGCAGCGACGCCAGCGAGACGCGCGACATCGTGCGGGGCATTCTCGACGATATCGAGGCGCGGGGCGATGCCGCGGCGCTGGAATATGCCGCGAAGTTCGACCGCTATGAGGGGGAATTGGTGCTGTCGTCCGAGGCGATCGAGGCGGCCGCGGCAAAGGTGCCGGAAAAGCTGCAACGCGACATCGAGTTCGCCCATGACAACGTGCGCAAGTTTGCCGAGGCGCAGAGGGCCACGGTGGCCGATTTCGAGGTCGAGGTGGTGCCGGGACTGATCGCCGGGCAGAAGGCGATCCCGGTGCACGCGGCGGGGTGCTACGTGCCGGGCGGGCGCTATAGCCATATCGCCAGCGCGATCATGACCGTGACCACCGCCAAGGTGGCCGGGTGCAGCAATATCGTGGCCTGCTCGCCGCCGCGCCCCGATGTAGGGATCAACCCCGCTATCGTTTATGCCGCGCATGTCTGCGGTGCCGACCAGATATTGGCGATGGGCGGGGTGCAGGGGGTGGCGGCGATGACCTTTGGGCTGTTTGGCTTGCCCAAGGCCAACATCCTCGTCGGTCCGGGCAACCAGTTCGTGGCCGAGGCCAAGCGGATGCTGTTCGGGCGCGTCGGCATCGACATGATCGCGGGGCCCACCGACAGCCTGATCCTCGCCGACGCGAGTGCCGACCCGATGATCGTGGCGACCGATCTGGTGGGGCAGGCCGAGCATGGCTACAACTCGCCCGTCTGGCTGGTGACGGATGACCGGGCGCTGGCCGAGGAGGTGATGCGCCTCGTGCCGCTGCTGATCGACGATCTGCCCGAGGTTAATCGCGACAATGCGACCGCCGCCTGGCGCGACTATGCCGAGGTGATCGTCTGCGCGGACCGCGAGGACATGGCCGCCACCTCCGACGCCTATGCGCCCGAGCACCTGACGGTGCAGGCCGCCGATCTCGACTGGTGGCTGGGGCGGCTGACCTGCTACGGCTCGCTGTTCCTGGGCGAAGAGACGACCGTGGCATTCGGTGACAAGGCGTCGGGCACCAACCATGTGCTGCCGACGAGCGGGGCCGCGAGCTATACCGGCGGCCTGAGCGTGCACAAGTACATGAAGATCGTGACCTGGCAGCGCGCCACGCGCGAAGGGTCGCGTCCGGTGGCCGAGGCCACCGCGCGCATCGCCCGGCTGGAGGGGATGGAGGGGCACGCGCGCACCGCCGATATCCGGCTGCGCAAGTATTTCCCCGGCGAGAATTTCGACCTGTCGGCGGAAGGCTGAGGTGACGGGCGCGCTGTTTTCCGTCGCGGGTCGGGTGGCTTGTGTCACCGGCGCAAGTTCGGGCCTCGGGCGGCGCGCGGCGCTGGTGCTGGCGCGGGCGGGGGCGCGGGTGGTGGGCGTAGCGCGGCGGCGCGCGGCGCTCGACGCGTGGCGCGCCGAGGCGGCGGGCGAGACGGGGACCGAGACGGCGGCGGTTGTGGGCGATGTCGCGGACATGGATGGGCTCGGCGATCTCGCCGAGGCCATCGCCGCGCCGTTCGGCCCGCCCGATATCGTGGTCCATGCCGCTGGGCTCAACACGCGGGAAGCGGCGGACGCGGTGACGCGCGCGGGCTGGGAGGCGACGCTGGCAGTGAACCTCTCGGCGCCTTTCTTCCTGAGCCAGGCATTGGTCCCGGAGATGCAGGCGCGGGGCTGGGGGCGGATCGTCAATTTCGCCTCGCTGCAATCCTTTCGCGCGTTTCCGGGCGGCATCGCCTATGGCGCGAGCAAGGGTGGCGTGGCGCAGATGACCCGCGCGATGGCCGAGGCGTGGTCGGCCCACGGCATTACCGTGAACGCGCTCGGGCCGGGATTTTTCCCCACCGAGCTGACGGCGGCGGTGTTCGATGACCCCGACCGCGCGGCGCGGAACGCCGCCGCTACCTGCATCGGGCGCAACGGGCGGGCGGAGGACCTCGACGGGCCGCTGCTGTTCCTGTGCTCGGATGCCTCGGCCTATGTCACGGGGCAGGTGCTGATGGTGGACGGGGGGTTCACGGCGCGATGAGGGCGCTGGTCTATACCGGTCGCGAGACGCTGGATTATCGCGAGGTGCCGGAGCCGCGCCCGGAGGCAGGCGAGGTGCTGATCCGCGTTGCCGCCGTGGGCATCTGCGGTTCTGACATGCACGCATATCTAGGCCATGACGCGCGCCGTCCCGCGCCGCTCATCCTCGGGCACGAGGCGGCGGGGGTGATCGCGGGCGGCCCGCGCGCGGGCGAACGGGTGACGATCAACCCGCTGGTGACCTGCGGGGACTGCCCGGCTTGCCGGGCGGGACGCGAGAACCTGTGCCCGGCGCGGCAGATCATCTCGATGCCGCCGCGCGAGGGGGCGTTTGCCGACGCGGTGCGGATGCCGGAGCGCAACCTGGTGGTGGTGCCTGACGATGTGCCGCTGGAGGTGGCCGCGCTGGCCGAGCCGCTGGCGGTGAGCTGGCACGCGGTGCGGCTGGGGCTGGCGGCGCTTGCCCCGGGGCAGGGGGCGCGCGCGCTGGTGATCGGTGGCGGGGCCATCGGGCTGGCGGCGGCGCTGGCGCTGGGCGCGCAGGGGTGCGGCGATGTGGTGGTGGTCGAGCCGAACGCGGGCCGCCGCGACTACCTGGTGCGGCGCTGCGGGGTGGCGGCGGTGCCCGAGGCGACCGGCGACTGGCCGCTGGTGATCGACGCGGTCGGGTTTGGTGCCACGCGTGCCGTGGCCTCGGCGCGGGCCGAGCCGGGGGGCGTGATCGTGCATATCGGGCTGGGCGAGGACGAGGGCGGGCTGGATATCCGGCGGATGACGCTTCAGGAGATCAGTTTCATCGGCACCTATACCTACACCGGCCAGGATTTCCGCGATACCTGCGCGGCGATGTTCGCGGGCCGGTTGGGGCCGCTCGACTGGGCCGAGACGCGGGGATTGTCCGGGGGTGCGGCGGCCTTTGCCGATATCCGCGCGGGGCGCGTGGCGGCCCCCAAGATCGTGCTGCGGCCCGGGGGGTGAGTGGCCTGAAGTGGGCGTTTGGTGCAACGCTTGAGGAGCCGCGCAGCGCCCGACCGCCGGGTGGGCGCTGCGCGGCGGCGCGTTCCGCGCCTTGATTCCGCGCATTGGCACTAGGACCTGAACGCCCTCTCCAGACCGAAACCCGGCGAGACGCGGGCCACGACAGCCCGCGCCGCCCTTACACCAACCGTGACGTCTCGATCGCGGCGCGGACGAAATCGGCGAAGAGCGGGTGGGGCGCGAAGGGTTTGGATTTCAGTTCTGGGTGATACTGAACGCCGATGAACCACGGGTGGTCGGACCATTCCACGATCTCGGGCAGGCGGCCATCGGGGGACATGCCGGAAAACGTCAGGCCGCATTTTTCCAGCTGCTCGCGATACTTGGTGTCCACCTCGTAGCGGTGGCGGTGGCGCTCGTCGATATGGGTCGTGCCGTAGACCTGCGCCACGCGGGAGCCCTCCTTGAGCACCGCGTCATAGGCGCCGAGCCGCATGGTGCCGCCCTTGTCGTCGCTGACCTTGCGCTGCACCTTCTCGTTGCCCTGCACCCATTCCTTGAGGTGATAGACCACCGGCTCGAACCGTTTATGGCCGGCCTCGTGGTCGAATTCCTCCGAGCCCGCATCCTTCAGCCCGGCGACGTTGCGCGCGGCCTCGATCACCGCCATCTGCATGCCGAGGCAGATGCCCAGGTAGGGGATCTTGCGGGTGCGGGCGAATTCGGCGGCGCGGATCTTGCCCTCGGTGCCGCGCTCGCCGAAGCCGCCGGGCACGAGGATGGCGTGGAAGCCCTCGAGATGCGGGGCGGGGTCCTCGCGCTCGAAAATCTCGGCATCGACCCATTCGACATTGACCTTGACCCGGTTGGCCATGCCGCCATGAATGAGCGCCTCCTTGATGGATTTATAGGCGTCTTCGAGCTGCACGTATTTGCCGACGATGGCGATATTGACCTCGCCGTCGGTGTTGTGGATGCGGTCGACCACGTCCTGCCAGACGGTCAGGTCGGGGCGCGGCGCGGGGCTGATCTGGAACGCGTCGAGCACCGCCTGATCGAG
This sequence comes from Roseovarius sp. A46, assembly GCF_004126395.1. Taxonomy (NCBI): domain Bacteria; kingdom Pseudomonadati; phylum Pseudomonadota; class Alphaproteobacteria; order Rhodobacterales; family Roseobacteraceae; genus Roseovarius; species Roseovarius sp. A46. The sequence continues at coordinate 48,495 of NZ_PVWS01000005.1, forward strand.
CCCCTCGTGGTGATAGGCGAGCGGCGCCTCGTAGATCGACTTTAGATCATAGGCGGCGACGACATGCTCCTTGCGGACGTTGCAGAAGAGCGCGATCTTTTCGCGTTCCTTGTCGGGGATCGGCTGCTCGGAGCGGCAGACGAGGATGTCCGGGGCGATGCCGATGGATTGCAGTTCCTTGACCGAGTGCTGGGTCGGCTTGGTCTTGAGTTCGCCGGAGGCGGCGAGATAGGGCAGGAGGGTGAGGTGCATGAAGATGCATTGCCCGCGCGCGCGGTCATGGCTGAACTGGCGGATCGCCTCGAAGAAGGGCAGCCCCTCGATATCGCCCACGGTGCCGCCGATCTCGCACAGCATGAAATCGACCTCGTCCTCGCCGATCTTGAGGAAGTCCTTGATCTCGTTGGTGACGTGGGGAACCACCTGGATGGTCTTGCCGAGGTAGTCGCCGCGGCGCTCGCGCTCGAGCACGTTGGAATAGATGCGCCCCGAGGAGACGGAATCGGTCAGCCGGGCGGGGACGCCGGTAAAGCGCTCGTAATGGCCGAGGTCGAGATCGGTTTCGGCACCGTCATCGGTGACGAACACCTCGCCATGCTCGAAGGGCGACATGGTGCCGGGATCGACGTTGAGATACGGGTCGAGCTTGCGCAGCCGGACCGAGAAGCCGCGCGCCTGCAAGAGCGCGCCCAACGCCGCCGAAGCGAGCCCCTTGCCGAGCGAGGAAACCACGCCGCCAGTGATGAATATATACCGTGCCCTGGCCATGCGGCCCCCCCGTGATGCTGCGTCTCGTTCGCCGGTCAAAGCCCCGGATGGCCCTTGAGTCGCCACCCGATCACGGGATTTAACCCATAAAGGATTCCGTGCGCCCGCGCAAGACGGACGCTAGATCATGTTGCGGGCGCGCGCGGCACCCGCAATGGTTTGTGGTCAGTCCGCCGTCGGCGTGAGCGGCGCGTCGCTCGAGGGCGGCGGCAGCAGGTCATCGACATTGGGCAGGCCCGGCGCGGCCGGTTCTTCGGCCGCCGGGGTTTCGGTATCGCCCAGCCGGTCAAGCACCGAGACGCCCGAGGATTTCTGCGCCGCGAGCACCGTGAGCGTGAGCGACGTGGCGATAAAGGCCGCCGCGAGGATCCATGTGAGCTTGCCCAGTGCGGTGGCCGCCGCGCGGCCCGAGATGGCGCCACCCCCGCCGCCGCCCATGCCGAGCCCGCCGCCCTCGGAGCGTTGCAGGAGCACCACGCCGATCAGCGAGAGCGCCAGAAGCAGGTGGATGGTCAGGACGACGTTTTCCATGGGGGGCAGGGCCTGTCACTTGATCTCGGTCTGGGCGGTATCTATGCAATTCCACCGAGCGCCGCAACCCGCCTATTCGTCCACGTCATCCATGTCCGCCTGTCCCGAAAGCCTGCGGCGGACGTGGGACCAGCTCAGCCCGATGCCCAGCACCAGCGAAAGCGCCAGCAGCGCGATCCAGATGTTGAGGGTGGGATCCTCGAAGGAGACGATCCCGTGATCCCTGAGCACCCAGATCGCCGAGCCGACGATGGCCAGCACCATGATCATGCCGAACGCCCCGATCGAGCGCAGCGTGGCGCGCAGGTAGATCGTGTAGCCGACCATCAGCAAGAGCCCCAGCAGCACCGCCATCGGCATCTGCGCGCCCGCGTTTGCCTGCGCCCAGGTGAGGTAGTTCCATTCTGTCGGGTTGAAGGTCAGCGCCAGCAGCCCGAAGGCCGCCACCCACCTGGCGAAAAATCCCATGTCACGCCCCCTGCGAAAAATCATTTTCCCCGGTTTTCGCCCGGCGCGGCGCGCCTGTCCAGTGGGCGTGGGGCGAAATTCCGGTTTCGCCCCGCCAAGGCCCCCGGTATAGAGGCGCGCGGAATGCCGCAGGCGTGAGGAGAGATCATGGCCAATGTCGTCGTCGTGGGCGCCCAGTGGGGCGATGAGGGAAAAGGCAAGCTCGTCGATTGGCTGAGCGAGCGCGCCGACGTGATCGCGCGCTTTCAGGGCGGGCACAACGCGGGCCACACGCTGGTGATCGACGGCAAGGTCTACAAGCTCAACGCGCTGCCCTCGGGGGTGGTACGCGCGGGCAAGCTCAGCGTCATCGGCAACGGCGTGGTGCTCGACCCTTGGCACCTGGTGCAGGAGATCGAGGCCATCCGCGGACAGGGCGTGACCATCACACCCGAGACGCTGATGGTGGCGGAAAACACGTCCCTCATCCTGCCGATCCATGGCGAGCTTGACCGTGCGCGCGAGGAGGCGGCCAGCAAGGGCACCAAGATCGGAACCACCGGCCGCGGCATCGGCCCCGCCTACGAGGACAAGGTGGGCCGCCGCGCGGTGCGGGTGGCCGATCTCGCCGACGAGGCGACGCTGATCGCGCGGGTGGACCGGGCGCTGCAGCATCACGACCCGCTGCGCCGCGGCCTCGGCATCAAAGCCGTCGATCGCGAGGCGCTGATTGCCCAGCTCATGGAGATCGCGCCGCAGGTGCTGCCCTATGCCGCGCCGGTCTGGAGGCTGCTGGGTGAGCAGCGCCGCGCGGGCAAGCGCATCCTGTTCGAGGGCGCGCAGGGCGCGCTTCTCGACATCGATTTCGGCACCTACCCGTTTGTCACCTCGTCGAACGTGATCGCCGGGCAGGCGGCCACCGGCGTCGGGCTGGGCCCCGGCGCGATCGACTACGTGCTGGGCATCGTCAAGGCCTATACCACCCGCGTGGGAGAGGGGCCGTTCCCGACCGAGCTGCATGATGCCGACGGCCAGCGGCTGGGCGAGCGGGGGCGCGAGTTTGGCACCGTGACGGGCCGGCAGCGGCGCTGTGGCTGGTTCGATGCCTGCCTCGTGCGCCAGACCTGCGCCACCTCCGGCGTGAACGGCATCGCGCTCACCAAGCTCGACGTGCTCGACGGGTTCGAGACGCTCAGGATTTGCACGGGCTACGATCTCGACGGTCGTCGGCTCGACTACCTGCCGACGGCGGCTGATGAGCAGGCGCGCTGCACGCCTCTCTACGAGGAGATGGAGGGCTGGAGCGAATCGACGGAGGGCGCGCGGAGCTGGGCCGACCTGCCCGCCGCCGCCATCAAGTACGTGCGCCGGGTCGAGGAGTTGATCGGCTGCCCGGTCGCGCTACTGTCCACCTCACCCGAGCGCGAGGATACGATCCTCGTTACCGATCCGTTTGCCGATTGAGGAGGCAGCATGGCCCTGGGCTACAAGGCGCGCAAACGCTGGTCGCTGGTGGTGCTGCTGGTGGCGCTGCCCGCGTATATCGTCGCCGCCGTTACCCTCACCGACTGGCTGCGCGCGCGGTATGACGGCATGCCCATGCTGGTCGAACTGATCGTGTTCGTCGTGCTCGGTGTGGTCTGGATCGTCCCGCTCAAACGCATCTTTATCGGCGTGGGCCAGCCCGACCCGGACGAGCGGCAGGACCGGCCCTGATCTTCATCTTGCCGAAAATATCCAGCCCCCGGCGCAGGTCAGGCCCGCCGCCGAGGGGCTGGCTCAGCCGCGCATCCGGGTGCCGTCGGCGTCAAACAGCGGCTCGGTGAGCAGGCGGGCGGGGCACTTCTCGCCGAGGATCTCGATCTCGGCCTCCAACCCGGGTTCCGCGTCGCCCGCGGGCACCAGCGCCAGCGCGATGGATTTGCCCGCGTGGTGCGAATAGCCCCCCGAGGTGCAAAAGCCGCGCACGTCGCCGTCGATCCAGACCGGCTCGTAGCCGTTCACATCCGCGTCCGTTGCCTCGACTTCGAAGGCGACGAGCGTGCGCGCCGCCCCTGCCGCGCGCTCGGCCTCGGCGGCCGCGCGGCCGATGAAATCGGCGTTCTTCTGCCACGCGATGAAGCGGTCCATCCCGGTTTCGCAGGGGGTGTAGTCGGGCGAGAACTCTCGCAGCCACGCGCCGAAGAACCTGTCGAGCCGAAGCGACATCATCGCGCGCATGCCGAAGGGTTTCATGCCGTGGTTCTGCCCCTCGGCCCAGAGCGTATCCCACAGCGCGCGCTGTGCCATCGGGTCGCAATAGATTTCAAATCCCAGATCGCCGGTGAAGCTCACCCGCTGCACCAGGCAATCGACCATGCCGATGGTGACGTGGCGCAGGTCCATGAACCGCATGTCGGCCACGGCGTCGCGGGTGCAGGCCGTCAGCACGTCGCGCGCCTTTGGCCCGGCGATCTGGAAGCCGTTCAGCCGGTCCGAGATGTTCTCGACCTGCACGCCGCCGGCCTCGTTCATCTCGAACCAGCGCATATGCACCGCCTGAGCGCCGTAGGAGGCGGTGAGCTGGAACGCCTCGTCACCCAGGCACGACACGGTGAAATCGCCCCAGAGCCGCCCCTGCGGCGACAGCATGGGCGACAGCGACAGCCGCCCCGGTTTCGGGATGCGCCCCGCCATGATCCGGTCGAGCCAGTCGCGCGCGTGCGGTCCGGTGACGAGGTATTTGCCGAAATTGTGCACCTCGTTGATGCCCACGCCCTCGCGTACCGCGCGCACCTCGCGCGCGGTGGCGTCCCAGGCGTTGGAGCGGCGGAAGGAGGGCGTCTCGAAGCGGGGTTCGTGTCCTTCGGCGAAGTAGTTGACCACTTCCAGCCCGAACTGGTGGCCCCAGACCGCGCCCATCTGATCGAACACGTCGTACATGGGCGTCTGGCGGAACGGGCGGGCGGCGGGCAGTTCCTCGTTGGGGTAGCTGACCGAGAAGCGTTTCTGGTAGTTCTCGATCACCTTGGGGCGGGTATAGCCGGGCGTGATCCAGTCGCCGTAGCGGGCCACGTCCATCGCGGTCACGTCGCGTTCGCATTCCCCCTCGATCATCCATTGCGCAAGCATCAGCCCGACGCCGCCGCCCTGTGAAAAGCCTGCCATCACCCCGCAGGCGGACCAGTAGTTGCGCAAGCCCGGCACCGGGCCGACCAGCGGGTTGCCGTCGGGGGCGAAGGTGAAGGGGCCGTGGATCACCGACTTGATGCCCGCGCGCCCCAGCGCCGGGAAGCGGCGGTAGGCGAATTCGATGCTGTCCTCGATCTTGTCGAAATCGTCGGGCAGCAATTCGTGGCCGAATTCCCACGGTGTGCCATCGACCGCCCAGGGGCGGCAGGGCTGCTCGTAAAAGCCGATGCAGAGGCCGCGCCCCTCCTGTCGCAGGTAGCTCTCGCCCGCGGGGTCCATGACGTGGGGGTGCTCGCCCCCGCCGTCGATGATCGCGGCGATCTCGGGCACCTCGTCGGTCACCAGATACTGATGCTCCATCGGGTGCAGGGGCAGGTAGGTGCCCGCCATTGCCCCCACCTCGCGCGCCCAGAGACCGGCGGCGTTGACGACGTGCTCGGCATGGATGGTGCCCTTGTCTGTGACCACGTCCCAGGTGCCGTCGGGCCGCGGTTTGGTCTCATGCACCATGCAGTGGGTCTCGATGGTCGCGCCGCCCATGCGCGCGGCCTTGGCATAGGCGTGGGTGGTGCCGGAAGGGTCGAGATGGCCGTCGAGGGGGTCGTAGAGCGCGCCGATGATGCCGTCGGTATTGGTGACGGGGGCGAGGCGCGCGATTTCCTCGGGGGTGACGATGTGGGTATCGAGGCCCATGTAGCGGTGCTTGGCGCGTTCCGCGAGCAGCATGTCGAAGCGGTCGCGGTTGTCGGCCAGCGTGACGCCGCCGACGTGGTGCAGCCCGCAACTGAGGCCGGTGATCTCTTCCAGTTCCTTGTAGAGGCGGATGGTGTAGCCCTGCAGGGCGGCCATGTTGGTATCGCCGTTGAGCGTGTGAAAGCCCCCCGCCGCGTGCCAAGTGGAGCCGGAGGTGAGATCGGAGCGTTCCACCAGCATGACGTCGGACCAGCCGAGTTTCGTCAGGTGGTAGAGAACCGAGGCGCCGACGACGCCGCCGCCGATGACGCAGACGCGGGTGGTGGTTTTCATGGGTGCGGCCTCCTGTGGTGCGGGTTTTGCCCAAAGTGGAACGGCTGCGCGGGGCCGCATGTCGGTTTGCGACAGGATGTGTCGTTTCTAATTGGTGGTGCGGGGGCGGCGGGGCGGCTGCGCCGCGCTTTGCTACAAGAATGAGGGGCGCTGCCCCTCAAACTCCCCGGGGTATTTCGGCCAACAAGAAACCGCGGGCGTGGTAGCACAGCGACAGGATATGTCGGAGATCGGCAACCGGGCGCGGGGCGCGCGTTTCAGGGTGTCGGGGTGACAACCCGAGGGACACCCCATGAAGACCCATGCACAGGCCGTCGTGATCGGTGGCGGCGTTATCGGATGCTCGATCCTTTACCACCTTGCCAAGCTGGGGTGGCACGATGTCGTCCTGCTGGAGCGCGACGAGTTGACGAGCGGCAGCACCTGGCACGCCGCGGCGAATATTCACGGACTGCATGACAGCGCCAATATCAGCCGTTTGCAGCATTACACGATGACCCTTTACAAGGAGCTGGAGGCCGAGACCGGGCAGAGTTGCGGGGTGTTTCAGCCCGGATCGCTCTACCTCGCGCAGACCGAGAACCGGGTGCATCAATTGCGCCTGCAAGCGGCGAAGGCCAAGCTATATGGCATGAACTTCCACGAGATTTCCCGCGACGAGGCCGAGCGGTTGCACCCGCTGGTGAATTTCGATGGCATCCGCTGCATCATGTACGAGCCCGATGGCGGCAATGTCGATCCGTCGGGCGTGACCAATGCCTACGCGGTGGGGGCGCGGCAGCGTGGGGCAGAGATCCATCGCTTTACCCCCGTGATGGCGACGCTGCCGCAGGCGGATGGGACATGGATCGTCGAGACCCCCAAGGGCAATATCCATACCCCGTGGGTGATCAACGCGGCGGGGCTGTGGGGCCGGGAGGTGGCCAGGCTGGCGGGGATCGAGCTGCCGCTGCAGCCCACTGAACACCAGTATTTCGTGACCGAAACCATTGCCGAGATCGCCGGGATGGACCGGCGGCTGCCCTCGGTCGCGGACCGGGACGGCGAGTATTACCTGCGGCAGGAGGGCAAGGGTCTGCTGATCGGCGCCTACGAGCGCGACATGCGGTTCTGGGCCGAGGATGGCACGCCGCTCGATTTCGCGCATGACCTGTTTCCCGACGATCTGGAGCGGATCGAGGACAACATGATGTGCGCCATTACCCGCGTGCCGGTGGTGGGCGAGGCGGGAATCAAGCGGGTGATCAACGGGCCGATGATCTGGTCGCCCGATGCCAACGTGATCCTCGGGCCGGTGCCGGAGCTGAAAGGGTATTTCTGCTGTAACGGGATCATCCCCGGCTTTAGCCAATCGGCGGGGATGGGCTGGATGGTGGCCGAGTGGCTGGTCAATGGCGAGATGAAATACGACATGTTCGCCTGGGATGTGGCGCGGTTCGGCCTGTGGGCCAATGATCGCGATTTCGTCAAGGCGAAGGTCAAGGACCAATACGCGCACCGCTTTGCCATCCATTATCCCAACGAGGAGCGCGACGCGGGCCGCCCGCTGCGGGTGCGGCCCGCCTACGGGATGCAGCGCGAGATGGGCGCGGTGTTTGGCCTCAACTATGGCTGGGAGCATCCGCTGTGGTTCGCGGATGCGCCCGGTACCGTGGATACCAATGGCTTTACCCGGCAGAACTGGTGGGCGCCGGTGGGCGAGGAGGCGCGGATGCTGCGCGACCGCGCCGGGATCATCGACATCTCGAATTTCGCCAAGTACCGCGTCAGGGGACCGGGGGCGGAGGACTGGCTCAACGCCGTGTTTGCCAACCGGATGCCGCGCGCGGTGGGCCGGTCGTGCCTGACGCCGCTGATTGGTGTGCGCGGCGGGATCGCGGGCGACGCGACGGTGACGCGGCTGGGCGAAGATGAGTTCTGGGTGATTTCTTCGGGCATGGCGGAGCGTTATCACAAGCGGTTCTTGGACGCCGTGCCGTTGCCGGAGGGGACCACGTTCGACAGCCTGACCGAGGCGGTGTGCGGCTTCAACGTGGCGGGGCCCAAGTCGCGCGAGCTGTTGCAGCGGCTGACGAATGTCTCGCTTGAAACCTCGGATTTCCCGTTCATGGCGAGCCGACGGGTCGAGATCGCGGGGGTGGAGTGCGTGGCGATCCGCGTGAGCTTTACCGGCGATCTGGGCTGGGAATTGCATTGCGCAACCGATGATCAGGCGCGGCTTTACGCGGCGTTGATCGAGGCAGGGCGGCCCATGCGCGCGGGGCCGGTGGGCAGCCGTGCCCTGATGAGCCTGCGGTTGGAAAAGGGCTATGGCTCGTGGTCCCGCGAATACAGCCCCGAATACTGGCCGCAGGAGGCCGGGCTGGCCGGTCTGTGCAAGATGGACAAGGATTTCCTCAACAAACCGGCGTTGGAGCAGGTGATCGGCAACGCCCCGCGCGAGCGGCTGGTGATGCTGGCGCTGGACGAGGCAGACGTGACCGCGTCGAACGCCGATGCCACGGGCGGCGAGCCGATTTTCAAGGAGGGCGTCGGCGTGGGGCGCGTGACCTCGGGGGCCTATGGCTATTCGGTGGGAACGAGCCTGGCGCTGGGCTACGTGTCTGGTGCCGAGCCGGGCGACGCGGTCGAGGTGATGGTGCTGGGACAGCCGCACCGCGCGCGCATCCTGCACGAGGCACCGTTCGATCCGAAGGGGGCGCGGCTGCGGGCGTGAGACGGCCGTAACCGGATCGAGGGGGCGGCTGGCCCGGAGCAGACGGTCCGACCAGGGGTAGAGGAGCCGCGCAAGGGGGGCGGGCGCTGGGTGGCAGCGCCTGGCCAGACCGCGACCGTTTCGCAACGTTCACCATCTGTTCACAATTTCGGCTTGGACGACTCGCCGCTCTCCTCTATGTCATGGGCGGTGACAACGGGGGCTGCGACATGGCCGAACTCAGGACGATCTCGGTGCGCGGTGCGCGCGAGCACAATCTCAAGAGCATCGACGTGGACATTCCGCGCGATCAGCTCGTGGTGATTACCGGGCTGTCGGGCTCGGGCAAGTCGTCGCTGGCGTTTGATACCATCTATGCCGAGGGGCAGCGGCGCTATGTCGAATCGCTCTCGGCCTATGCGCGGCAGTTCCTCGACATGATGGAAAAGCCGGACGTGGATCATATCAGTGGACTGTCGCCCGCGATTTCCATCGAGCAGAAGACCACGTCGAAGAACCCGCGCTCTACCGTCGGCACGGTGACGGAAATCTACGATTACATGCGGCTGCTGTTCGCCCGCGTCGGCACGCCCTATTCACCGGCCACCGGCCTGCCCATCGAGGCGCAACAGGTGCAGGACATGGTGGATCGGGTGATGGCGATGGAGGCGGGCACGCGCGGCTATCTGCTGGCGCCGATCGTGCGCGACCGCAAGGGTGAGTACCGCAAGGAATTCCTCGAACTGCGCAAGCAGGGCTTTCAGCGGGTGAAGGTGGATGGCGCGTTTTACGAGCTGGACGAGCCGCCCACGCTCGACAAGAAATTCCGCCACGATATCGACGTGGTGGTGGACCGGCTGGTGGTGAAAGAGGGGCTGGAGACACGGCTTGCCGACAGTTTCCGCACCGCGCTCGATCTGGCCGACGGCATCGCCGTGCTGGAGACCGCCCCGCGCGAGGGCGAGCCGGAGCGGATCACGTTTTCCGAGAATTTCGCCTGTCCGGTCAGTGGCTTCACCATTCCCGAGATCGAACCGCGGCTGTTTTCGTTCAACGCACCGTTCGGGGCCTGCCCCGATTGCGGGGGGCTGGGGGCCGAGCTGTTCTTTGACGAGAAACTCGTGGTGCCCGACGAGGCGCTGCGCGTGGGTGATGGGGCCATCGCGCCCTGGCGCAAGGGCAAATCGCCCTATTTTACCCAGACCATCAACGCCATTGCGAAACATTACGAGTTCGACAAGGCGACCCCGTGGAAGGATCTGCCCGCGCATGTGAAGCAGGTGTTCCTGTATGGCTCGGGCGAGGAGGAAATCCGCTTTCGCTATGACGAGGGCGGGCGCGTCTACCAGGTGAGCCGGGTGTTCGAGGGGGTGATCCCCAACATGGAGCGGCGCTATCGCGAGACCGATAGCGCGTGGGTTCGCGAGGAATTCGAGCGCTACCAGAACAACCGCCCCTGCGGCACCTGCGGCGGCCATCGTCTGCGCCCCGAGGCGCTGGCGGTGCGGATCGCGGATCTGCATGTGGGGCAGGTGGTGCAGATGTCGATCCGCGAGGCGCATGACTGGTGCGCGACGGTGCCCGACCATCTCACGGTGCAGAAGAACGAGATCGCCCGTGCCATCCTCAAGGAAATCCGCGAGCGGCTGGGGTTCCTCGTCAACGTGGGGCTCGATTACCTGACGCTGAGCCGCAACGCGGGCACGCTGTCGGGTGGCGAGAGCCAGCGTATCCGGCTGGCGAGCCAGATCGGCAGCGGTCTCACCGGTGTGCTCTACGTGCTCGACGAGCCCTCGATCGGGCTGCATCAGCGCGACAACGGGCGGCTGTTGCAGACGCTCAGGAACCTGCGCGACCAGGGCAACACGGTGATCGTGGTCGAGCATGACGAGGAGGCCATCCGCACCGCCGATTATGTCTTTGACATCGGGCCCGGGGCGGGCGTGCACGGGGGGCGCGTGGTGAGCCACGGCACGCCGGATGCGGTGGCCGCCGATCCGGCGTCGATCACCGGGCAATACCTGGCGGGCACCCGCGAGATCGCCGTGCCGTCCAAGCGGCGCAAGGGCAACCGCAAGAAGCTGACCGTGGTGCGCGCCACCGGCAACAACCTCAAGGATATGACCGCCGAGTTTCCGCTGGGCAGGTTTGTCTGTGTTACCGGCGTGTCGGGCGGGGGCAAATCGACGCTGACCATTGAGACGCTGTTCAAGACCGCCTCGATGCGATTGAACGGCGCGCGGCAGACGCCGGCGCCGTGCGAGACGATCAAGGGGCTGGAGCATCTCGACAAGGTGATCGACATCGACCAGCGCCCCATCGGGCGCACGCCGCGGTCGAACCCGGCCACCTATACCGGTGCGTTCACGCCGATCCGCGACTGGTTTGCCGGGCTGCCCGAGGCCAAGGCGCGCGGCTACAAGCCCGGGCGCTTCAGCTTCAACGTCAAGGGCGGGCGCTGCGAGGCGTGCCAGGGCGACGGGCTCATCAAGATCGAGATGCATTTCCTGCCGGATGTCTATGTCGAATGCGAGACCTGCAAGGGTGCGCGCTACAACCGCGAGACATTGGAAATTCGTTTCAAAGGCAAAAGCATAGCGGACGTTCTTGATATGACGGTTGAAGAAGCGCAGGAGTTTTTCCGGGCGGTGCCGTCGATCCGCGAGAAGATGGACGCGCTGGCGCGCGTGGGCCTCGGCTATATCAAGGTGGGCCAGCCGGCGACGACGCTCTCGGGCGGCGAGGCGCAGCGGGTGAAGCTATCCAAGGAACTGGCCAAGCGCTCCACGGGGCGCACGCTCTATATCCTCGACGAGCCGACGACGGGATTGCATTTCGAGGATGTGAAGAAGCTGCTGGAAGTGCTGCACGAACTGGTCGAGGCGGGCAACACCGTGGTGGTGATCGAGCACAATCTCGACGTCATCAAGACCGCCGACCACATCATCGACATCGGCCCGGAGGGCGGCGATGGCGGTGGCGAGATCGTGGCCACCGGCACGCCGGAGGAGGTTGCGCAGGTCGAGCGCAGCCATACCGGGCGCTATCTCAAGGATATGCTGGCGGCGCGCCGGGTGGCAGCGGAATAGCGGCAGTCGCCACAAATGGATCGAAATTCAAAACAAATACAAATAGGTCAATAACGTAAGTGATGACGTGTGCACTAAGTGTGCAACGTGAAATCGCCTTTCTGCGCGCTCCGCCCTGCGCTTGGCGGTTGCGATCATTCAGACCATTTGACGTTCGCTTGAACCCGTGAATTCACATTCATACCAGATCCTTTCATCGGGTAGCGCGCTGTGTTGAAAGCAGGGATTTGACTTGGCCTTTCACGGCTGCGGATCGCTTGCGACCCTGAGGCTCAGGGCAATTTGGCACCGTTCATGAGCAGATCAGATCGCCTTGACGGCCTTGGTCAGAAGGTCGCGGACCTGGCTTGCGACAGCGGTCAATTCGCCGTTATTGATCGCCTGCATCGAGGCCACCGGGTCGATCGCGCTGACCTCGACCCCGCCGTCCACCTCTCGCAGGATCAGGTTGCGGGGTAGCATCGCACCGACGCGCGGCTCCATCCCGATGGCTTCATGGGCCATCTTCGGGTTGCAGGCGCCGAGGATCCGGTAGGCCGGCATCTCGACGTCGAGTTTCTTTTTCATCGTGGCTTGCACGTCAATCTCGGTCAGAACGCCAAATCCGTTGTCGGCCAGCGCGGCGTGCGTGCGGTCGGCGGTGTCTTGGAAGGACACCCCATCGAAGGTACGGTTGATCGTATAGGTCATTGCAGCATCCTTTCAGTCGGAATCATCGACCGCGTGGCCGGGCCGATGTCGAGGAGAGTGTTTGGGTGGGCCACATCCGACACAAGGTCCGCACTCTGAAGCGGTTTCCCTTTTTGCCATGGTATCCCTGATTGCAGCGCACAGGGTGATCCAGATCAGTGTGCGTTCCAGTCTCTTCCGATTTGATGTGGTCAGAGCGGCCTTTGCCGCCACATTCAAGGAGATGTCGGATGAAACACGGGATTGCAGCACGATCGGCGACCCTGGCCACCGCGGCGGCCCTGACGGCGACCACGGCCATGGCGCAAGTCGGTGAAATGCCCAACCGGGATGCCCTCTTCTATCACGGGCACGGTATGATGTGGGGCGGTGGTCAATGGGGAGGATTCGGAATGGTGATTGGTCCGATCTTGATGATCCTGATCTTGGTCGCGATCGTCGTTGGCGTGATCTACGTCCTGCGGCTCTTCGGCGCGAACGGCAATGGCCAGCCGGTACATGATCGGGCGCTGATGTTGCTCAAGGAGCGCTATGCAAAGGGTGAAATCGACACCAAGGAATTTGAAGAGCGCAAGGAATTGCTGGCGCACTGATCGATGTCAATCCGGCGGGAATTTCGATCTGCCGGGCTTCGGGTGTCATGGATTTGTTCTTTCGCAGCCGGTCCGAAAACGGGAAACACGCGAGACGAGGGGACAGCTTGTCTCACGTGTTTCTGGCTCACTCGTACTGGTACTTGCCCACCGATGTCCGGTGGACCTTCAGTTTATAGCCCCGCCGTCATCGAGCCACACTGATACAGGTTGGTCTGTGCCGGTGAATCCGGAAGTTTTTGGGCCGGAGTTGTTGTCTTGGCCGGTTTTCGCCTTGTCGGGCAGGACACGCGTTCCGGCCCGGCCCTTCAGGATCGCGCGCGCGTCTGTCAGTTGCCCAATGCCGGCAAGCTTGCCGCTGGCCCGAGCAAAGGCGATGGCGGCACCGACCTTCGGCCCCATCGATCCCGGCGCGAGTTCGAGGTCTTCGAGCGCCTCGGGTGTCGCGTCGCCAATCGCGCTCTGATCGTCGCTGCCATAGTGACGGAAGACCGCCGGCACATCGGTCAGCAGCAGGAGCGCGTCCGCGCCCAGCCCCGAGGCCAGCAGGGCCGCCGTTCGATCTTTGTCGATCACGGCTTCGACGCCAGCCATCTCTCCTTCCGTGTTTCGCACGACGGGAATGCCACCGCCCCCGGCGCAGATCACGGTGTGCCCGGCGTCCAGAAGCACCTTGATGGCTTCCAGTCCCACGATCCTGAGAGGCAGCGGCGAGGGAACGACGCGACGGTGGCCGCCGGACGCCTCGGTGATCATGGCCCAGCCATGATCTTGCGCTGCCTGCTCTGCCTCGGCCTCTGTGTAGACGGGGCCAATGGGCTTGCTTGGGGTCTCAAAGGCGGGGTCATTCGCGTCGACCTCTACCCGGCTCAGCAGGGTGGCGCATTGCGATCCCTCGGGCAGGGCGTTCATAAGCTCTTGTTCGATCAAATATCCGATCATGCCCTCGGTTTCTGCGCCCAGCACATCCAGCGGCCAGGGCCGGGCCGGATCGTAGGCCGCCCCTTGCAGCGCCAGCAGGCCGACCTGAGGCCCATTGCCATGCGCCACGACGATCTGATGATCGCGGGCCAGGTCCGCCAGCGCCGTTGCCGCGATCCGAACGTTCGTGTGTTGCGCAGCGACGGTCATCGGCTGCCCCCGCTGCAAAAGCGCATTGCCGCCAAGGGCCACCACCACCCGCATCTCAGGAACCCATCGTGGCCACAAGAACGGCCTTGATCGTGTGCATCCGGTTCTCTGCCTGATCAAAGACGACTGACGCGTGGGATTCGAAGACGTCGTCGGTCACCTCCATGCAGTCGATCCTGAATTTCTGGTAGGTATCTTCGCCGACCTGCGTGTCACGGTTGTGGAAGGCGGGCAGGCAATGGAGGAACTTGGCGTAGGGATTTCCGGTCATTTCTATTACCTTGGTGTTGACCTGATAGGGCGAGAGAAGGGCGATCCGTTCCTCCCAGACCGTGTCGGGCTCGCCCATGGAGACCCAGACATCGGTATAGACGAAATCGGCCCCTTCCAGCCCTTCGGCGTGCTTTTCCGTCAAGGTGATCCGCGCGCCCGTTGTCTCTGCGATCTTGCGGCACCGCGTGACGAGGTCCGTGTCGGGCCAGCAGCTGTGCGGGCCGCACAGGCGCAGGTCCATGCCGATCAGGGCCGCGCCCACCAGAAGCGAGGCGGCGGTGTTGTTTCCCACGTCGCCCATGAAACAGACGGCGATGTCGGACAGGTGCTTTTGTGTGAACTCGCGCATCGTCATCAGGTCCGCGAGGATCTGTGTCGGGTGGAAATCGTCTGTCAGTCCGTTAAACACCGGAACGCCAGAAAACTCTGCCAGCGCCTCGGCGTCCTTGTGGCCAAAGCCGCGATATTCGATTCCATCGTAGAACCTGCCGAGTACGCGGGCCGTGTCCTTGATCGACTCCTTATGGCCGATATGGCTGCCCGACGGCCCGAGATATGTAACATGCGCGCCTTGGTCGTAGGCCGCGACCTCGAACCCGCTGCGTGTGCGAGTGCTGTCCTTCTCGAAGATCAGCGCAATGTTCTTGCCTTTCAGTTGGGGCCGCTCATAGCCCCCGTTCTTGGCCATCTTCAGGCTGACCGCCAGTTGCAGAAGATGACGGATCTCGCCCGGTGAAAAGTCGAAGAGTTTCAAGAAACTGCGTCCGCTAAGGTTTTGTGGCATCAGGTCGTCCTCAAATGGGGTCGCGGATCAGGGGGCAGGTCATGCAATGTGACCCGCCGCGTCCGCGGCCAAGCTCTGATCCGGGGATGGTGATGACCTTGACACCCGCCTTGCGCAGGAGGGTGTTGGAGTAGACGTTGCGCTCGTAGCCAACGACGACCCCGGGTTCCAGACACAGAAGGTTGTTGGCGTCGTCCCATTGTTCACGGGCGGTTTCATAGGCATCGCCGCCCGTGGGCACGGTGCGCAATTTCTTGAGTCCGAGTGCTGTGGCCACGACCTCCAGAAACGGTTTCGTCTCGGTCTCTACCGCGATGTCATCGCCCTTGCCGGGGCGCAGGCTGTAGCACCGGATGGCATCGGTCACCTTGGCAAAGATCGTGACGAGATCGCGGTCGCAGAAGGTGAAGACCGTATCGAGATGCATGGATCCGCGCGCGCGGGGAAACTGGCAGGCGATGACACGGGTGGCACCGCCTCCGGCGAACAGGCCGCGCGCAACCTGGCCGACGGCTTGCGGTGTCGTGCGCTCGCCCATGCCGATCAGGACGGTGCCGTCGCCAATGGGCATGACGTCCCCGCCTTCGACTGTCGCCGGGCCATGATCCTGCTTTGGGTCGCCCCACCAGACGGGAAAGCCCGCATCCTTGAAATCGGGGTGAAAGCGATAAATGGCAGCGAGGTTCAGCGTCTCGAGCCGCCGCGCGGGCCAGTGCATCGGGTTCAGCGTGACGCCGCCATATATCCAGCAGGTCGTGTCCCGGGTGAAGATGTGATTGGGCAGCGGTGGCAGGATGAAGTCGGCGGGTTCCAGCATCGGGGCCAGCACACCCTTGACCGGGATCGGCAGTTCGGCCCGGCTCATGCCGCCGGTCAGGATGGTCGACAGCAGGTCGGCATCGACCTCCATCAGGTGCGCCAGCAGGTCATCGGCCAGACCTACGCCTACGGCGTTGTCACTGATCCGCGCCTCGAGCAGCCATCGGCGGGCGTCCATGTCTTTCAGCGTTTCCATCAGCAACTGGCGCAGGAACACGACCTCGACCCCGCGATTGCGCATCGCATCGACAAAGGTCATGTGTTCGATCCGCGCCTGTTTCACCCAGATCACATCATCAAACAGCAGCTCGGCACAGTTGGCGGGCGTCAGTCGAGCCATGGCGGCACCGGGCTTGCTAACCATGACGCGGCGCAGTTTGCCCGCCTCGGAATGGACGCCGTAGGTTATGCTCATGTTGGGGCTCCTTGCAGCACAACGCCAAGGCTGAGAACTGCCATGACAATGATTGTGAGGCCCAGCAGCACCGGCCAGACGAAGCGCAGCCAGCGTTCATAGGGCACCCGCCCGATGGCGAGGCCGCCCATGACAACCGCAGAGGTGGGGGTGACCAGATTGACCACGCCTTCTGCCGACTGGAACGCGGTCACCACAAGGCTGCGAGAGACCCCGGCAAAGTCGCCGACGGGGGCAAGGATCGGCATGGACAGGACGGCAAGGCCGGAGGTCGAGGGCACGAAGAACGACAGGACGATCTGAATCCAGTACATCACGTTGATGAAGATGACCTCGTTCAGGCCCGCGACGGTACCTTCGGCCCAGTGCAGGATCGTGTCGGTGATGTGGCCCGCATCCATCACAACGACGATGCCGCGCGCAAGCCCGATGATCAGCGCCACGCCCAGCAGGTCGCGCGCACCGCTGACGAACGAGTCAACCAAGCCCTTTTCGCCCAAGCGCCCCACGATACCGATGCCAATGCCGGCAAACAGGAACAGCCCGCTCATCTCGGCCATCCACCAGCCCCCTAGCGAGACACCCCAGATCATCACCGCGAAGGTCGCGCCAAAGAGCAGCAGGACGATCTTGTGCAAACAGGTGAAGTCGCTGGCTCCGGCCTCTGCGGTGGTTCGGAAATGCGCCTCGTTTTCGGTCTTCCTGTCGAAGACCAGCGACCGCGACGGGTCGGCCTTGATCCGTGAAGCATAGCGCATGACGTATGTGACGGTCGCGGCGAAGGTGAGCGCAAGCAGGACCAGCCGCAGCATCAGCCCGTCCGTGAAAGACACCCCGGCCGCGTCCGACGCGATCACGGTCGAAAAGGCGTTCACGGTCGAGCCGAGCACGCCCACGCCGGCGCCCAGCAAGATCACCGCCACAGCCGTCAGCGCGTCATAGCCTGCCGCGATCATGACCGGTGTCAGGATGACATAAAAGGCCAGCGTCTCTTCGGCCATGCCATAGGTAGAGCCGCCGACCGCGAAGAGCCCCATGAGGATCGGAATCATCCATTTTTCTCGCCCTTTAAGCCGCGCCATCGCGCGCTTGATGCCCGCGTCGATCGCACCGGTGGCCGTCACCACGCCGATGAAACCGCCGATCATGAGGACGAACATCGCGACGTCGATGGCATTGGCAGTGTAGCTGCTCGGATCGTAAAATCCGGCGATGGGGGCCAGGATGACGTCGAACACGCCCTGCGGATTGGCCTCGGTGGGCGCGTAGGTTCCCGCCACAGGAACGTCCTTGCCGAGCGCCTCGGAAGCCACGCGCTCGTACTGGCCGGCCGGGATTACCCATGTCAGGCCCGCGATGATCACGATCAGGGCGAAAAGAATGGTATAGGCTGAAGGGAAGTGGAAACGGGAGCTGCGTTCGGCAGGTGTCGTTTTGGTGGGGGTCATGATTGCGTCCTTTTCCTGTCCGGTCATGAAAAAGAACCGGTGGCCACCGTCATCTTGATCAAGGATACCAGATGGCGGACTGATCGAGGTTAGGTTGCGCGCATTACAGAGGCTTGTCGACCAGAACGCGAACCGTGCCCGATGCTTTGCCTGACCTTTGCCGCCCGGAAGACCCCGCGCCGGGCAACTTTGCGATCACCTTGAGTCGGTTGCCGACGCCGCGCCGGTTCCCAGTTCGATGATCTCGGCGGTAATTGCCTCCTGTCGCACCCGGCGCAGGGTCGCCTCGAAGTGGCCCAGCTCGCGCGTGATCTGGTTGGCTGCGCCAGACATGGCCTCCATTCTTGCCTCGTTCTCTGCGGCAAAGGCATGGAGCGCCGCCTTAGACACCAGGGCGTGGAGATAGTCCCCGCTGAGATTGTTGATCAGGGTGTCCGTTGGAAGCTGGGTCATTGGACGTGTCGCCCCGGGCGGCGGCAGGTCCGACAGATCGACCGGCAACAGAGCCTGCCGGACGACTTGAGGTTGCCCGGACGCCCAGACAGCATGGATCATGTCAATGCGTTCGAGGTGCCCCTCGCCCAAGGCGCGGTAGATCGCCTTGGTGATTGTATCGGCCAGTTTCGGAATGCCGGGCGTGTGCGAGGACATTGGCGCGGACCAGACCGGATGGAGGCCGCGCGCGGCGGCGATTGACAGGCCACGGGTGCCGATCAGAAACAGGCTGGCGGTCGACAGGTCGTCTTTGACGCTGTCGAGAACGCGTTCGCTGAAGGCGCCGGCAAAGCCCTGTTCGGCGCAGAACACCAAGAGGCCGATGCCGCCGTCGGCTTGACCTCCGGAGGTTTCGGCCGGTGGAGTGGGACGCGCGGGGCCAAGTGCATCGGAAATGGCGGCGGCAATTGTCGCGGCATAGCTGTTGACGGCTTCTATCTCATCGCGTGCGGTGTTGGCGCGGGCGGCGGCGATGCCCTTCATCGCGTTTACCACGGCCCCCAACTGGCGAATGCTGTCGATCCGGGCGCTGACATCGGCCAGTCGTTCGGTCATGTCGCTGGCTCCCTATCGCCAAGCTGCGTCGCAAGGCGGGTCATCGCGGCCATCAGGGCGGCTCGTGCCGCCTCATTCAATTTCCCGGTTTCGGAAATGGAACGCAGAGCATGGCCGGCATCCCGGTCCAGAGTTTCCGGGAGTGCATCCCGAAAGGTGGTAACAGCATCGAGTGGCAAGGGGTCCAGCAGCCCCGTTTGCACGGCGAGCAGGAGCGCCACTTCATCGACCAAGCGAAGCGGCGCATTCTGCGGCTGGCGCAGGATTGCGCGGATCCGTTCCCCGCGTTTGAGCTGGTCGCGAACGCGACCTTCGGGCATGCCCCCGAACCGGGTGAACATCTCCAGCTCCAGAAACTGCGCATAGTCGAGCCGCAGGGTTCCGGCGGCCTCCCGCAGCACGGATGCCTGGGTCTTGCCGCCCACGCGGCTGACGCTGAGGCCCACATCCACAGCCGGTTTCTGCCCCTGATGGAACAGATCCGTATCCAGCACAATCTGCCCGTCCGTGATCGAGATCAGGTTGGTCGGGATGTATGCCGACAGGTTCCCCGCATCGGTTTCCGCGATCGGCAAGGCGGTCAAGGTCCCGCCGCCACGCGCCTGAGACAGTTTGGCCGCCCGTTCAAGGAGGCGGGCATGGATGTAGAACACGTCCCCCGGATAGGCCTCACGCCCCGGAGATTGCCGGGTCAGCAGGGCGATCTCGCGGTGGGTGGCGGCGTGTTTGGACAGATCGTCGATCACAACGAGGGCGTGACCGCCCTTGTCTTGGAAATATTCCGCCATCGTCATACCCGCATAGGGCGCGATCCATTGCAGCCCCGGCGCCGAGGCGGAGCCCGCGACCATCACGATGCAGCGCGCGAAATTCCCATGCGCCTGAAGCGCGTCGATGGCGCGGCGCACGCTCGATGTCTTTTGCCCCACTGCGATATAGACGCAGATCATGTCGCTGTCGCGCTGCGCGATCATCGCGTCGGTGGCCAGGGTCGTCTTTCCGGTGGAATGGTCGCCGACGATCAACTCGCGCTGGCCCCGGCCAAGCGCGAACAGCGTGTCCATCACGAGTATCCCGGTCTGCACAGGCTGGGTCACGAGATCGCGTTCGATGATCGACGGCGTCGGCTGCTCTATCGGCCACCGCTCTTCGGCCTCGATCGCCCCTTTTCCGTCCAGCGGGCGGCCAAGTGGGTCGACGATACGCCCGAGCAGCGACTCTCCGACAGGCACGCTCACGACTTCGCCGGTGCCAAAGACTGCGTCGCCTGCCTCGACCTTGGTCGCCGCGTCTATGAACACGCAGCCGATCAGATCCGGGTCCAGAACCCGTGCGAACCCGAATTGGCCGCCCTCGAACCGCAGAACCTCGTCAAGTCGAACATCGCACAAGCCCGAGATCATCGCGACACCGTCGCCGATCTCTTCGACACGGCCTTTGTGTTCGGATCGCGGACCGAGTGCGGCGCGCTGCACTGCGCCCTGCGCTGATGCGAACCAGTCCTGCGTATCAGCCGGCATTCTCGACCTCCTTCAGGATGTTCTCAAGGTCGGCCTGCCAACTGTTGTGAAGCACGAAATTCGCGCTGCGGAGTTCCAGTCCGGCGATCAGGTCGGGATCTGTAACAAGGCGAAAGCGGGGCGCGTCGCCCAACGCATCCTTTATCGCTTGTTCGATCTCGGCCCTTTCCGCGCCCTCCGGTTCTGTCGCGGTGATGATCTCGATCTCGCCCGAGGCTATCAGCGCCGTTCGGTCGGAGTCGGACATGCCCGCGATCGCCTCGACAAGGTGCGCAAGGAACGCCGCCCGGACCGCAGGCGTGTTGAACTGCCCCAGAAGCCGCGCGGCAATCTCGACTGAAAGCTCGGTGGCCTTCGCGGCGTTTTCCTTCCGTGCGGTAGTCCGGTCACGGTCAATGGCTCTGCGCGCGGCCGCCAGTAGTGTATCTGCCTCGGTTTGCGCATCCTTCCGCACGGATTTCGCGACTGTATCCGCCGCCGCCTTGGCCTCGGCAAGCATGGCATCGCGTTCCGCCGCGATGCCTGCGCGGGCCTCGGTGACCTCTGCCAGCGCAGCATCGGCTTTCGCTTGTGCTGTCTTGCCTTCATCCAACATGGCTTGCGCGGCTTCCTGCCGCCGGGTGATGGCCTCGGCAACCGGACGCCAGAACACGCGGCTGAGAAGCCAGACGAGGATCAGGACGTTGATGGCCTGAAAACCCAGTCCCCACCAATCGAGGGTCATGCGCTCATGCCAGTAGCGGGTTGGCGAAGAGCAGCAGGAGCGCAATCACCAGGCAATAGATTGCCGTCGTCTCGATCATTGCAAGCCCAACGAACAGCGTGCGCGAAATCGTGTTTGCGGCATCGGGCTGACGGGCAATGGCATCCATCGCGGCGGCAACGGCGCGACCCTCGGCAAGTGCGGGGCCGATGGCGCCGAAGGCCACCGCGAAGGCGGCGCAGAAGATACTGGCAAGGGGAACATAGTCCATCACGAATCCTTTTTCGTTGGGGAAGGGGCAAGGTCAGTACTTGGAGGGTTGTGCGCGGCGACCTTGACCGTGGAGGTGATGAAAACCATCGCCAGCACCGCGAAGATGTACGCCTGCACCAGCCCGATCAGCAGATCAAGCGCCATTAGCGGGATCGGTACCAGCAGGCCCGCCAGCGAGGCGACGATGCCGATGACGAACACTCCGCTCATCACGTTGCCGAACAGGCGGACGAACATGGAAAAGACCCGCGTCAGACTTTGCAGGATGTTGAGCGGGATCATTACCGGGTTGGGCGCGGCGAAGGATTTCAGCCAGCCGCCCACACCCCTGGCGCGTATGCCGAACCAGATCACGGACAGGAACACCAAGACGGCGAGGGCGGCATCGGTTTCAAGCTGTGCGGTCGGTGGCTCGACCCCCGGCACAAGCGAGGACCAATTCGCCACGAGGATGAACAGAAAGAGCGTGCCGATGAACCCGCGATAGGGTGCGGGCGCGACGCCCGTTGTCTCGGTAATCTGGGTGTCGAGCGTGGCGACCATCAGCTCCAGCGCGGCCTGCCGCCGGGTCGGTTTGAGGTCTAACCGGCGCGTCAGGGCAAATGCCCCGATCACCAGTATCGTCATGATCGCCCATGTCGTGACGATGGCTTGCGTGATCGGAACCGGTCCGATCTGGAACAGCACGGTGGATTCGAGGGGAGAGTTCATGTCTGGATATCCCCCATCCTGCGAAGCATTATCCACTTGGCGCAGAGGACCCCCGCAAACGCCGCGAGCAGGGCAAGGCCACCCAGGAGCACGGCCATAAAGAACCCGGTGGCCAGAAGCGAAACGCGTCCCACGGTCAGGGCAATGGCCCGTAGGGGTTCACCCCCGTTGACGATTATCTTGGCTGTCTCGCGAAGCGCGCGGAAATAACCATATCCGACGAAGAGCCCGCCAAGAAAGCATACCGGAAGAAGGACGAATAGCGGGAGAGTAGTGAGATCGGTCATCGCGCGTTCATCCATTTCCAAGCGGTCCAGCCGCCAATGCAAAGCCCGAGTAGCATCATCGGCGCGCTCCAGAAGATGCCCGTCCCAAATTGCCCATCGAGCCAGCGTCCGAAGAACAGGCCCGCCAGTGTCGGCACCACGAAGATCCAGCCCAGCACGCCGATCTGCGCCAAACGTCGACCGACGGACATGTCACCTTCGCGCAGCCACTGCTCGTGTCGGCTGCGATGCTTGCGGATTTCCTCGACCAGCGGGTCGGTTTCGGGCGGCTGATCGGTTTCGGGCGGCGGCGATGGGTCTTCGGTCATCGGAACTGTCCGGTGTCTGCGCCCGCATGCAATCGGCTGATCATCCGGCGGATCGCGTGTAATTGCAGGCGCATCGTCTCGACGTGCTCGACCCGTTCCTCGTTCACATCGGACTGAAACCGGGCCAGAACCTCGCTGTCCAGCGTGGCCAGATCGTCTCCGGCGACCGCCTCTCGGGTGGCAACGGCGATGTCGGTGCCGCCGGTCACACTCAGCACCCCGCCGCGCACGGCGCAGAACCGTTCTAAGCCTGCGGTCTTCCAACTGACGATGGACACCGCTAGCGCGGTCAGGAACGGGGCGTGGCCGGGACGGATGCCGAAGCTGCCGCTCGCGTCTTCGGCGCGCAGGCTGTCGACCGCGCCGTCCACCACGACTGACAGGGGGGTCACGATGCGCAGCCTCATGCCACCGCCTCGCTGGCTGTCGCGGCGGCCTCCTTCTTGCGCGCCTCATCCAGCGTGCCGACCATGTAGAGCGCGCTTTCGGACCACTCGTCAGCCTCGCCTTCCAGTATGGCACGGCACCCCGACAAGGTCTCGGCAAGCGGTACGCTGGCGCCCGGCGTGCCGGTAAAGGCCTCGGTCACCATGAAGGGTTGGGTCAGGAACCGCTGCAACCGCCGTGCGCGTCTGACGATCAGGCGGTCGGCGGTGCCCAGTTCCTCGACCCCCAGCAGCGAGATGATATCGGTCAATTCGCGGAACCTTGCCAGTGTCTGACGGACGGCTTCGGCGGTTTGGTAGTGGTCGTCACCGACAACCAGTGGATCCAGCAGCATCGAGGAAGAACCCAGCGGATCGATCGCCGGATAGAACCCCTCTGCGGCCTGGGCTCGCGACAGCATGATGACGCAATCCATATGGCCGGAAATCGTGGTCACGGCGGGGTCGGTGAAATCGTCGGCAGGCACGTAGACTGCCTGAATGGCGGTCACGGTCGACCCCGCGACGGAGGCGATGCGTTCCTGCAGGCCCGCGACTTCCGTTGCCAAAGTGGGCTGGTAGCCTACGCGAGAAGGCAAGCGGCCAAGCAGGCTCGAGACCTCGGCCCCGGCCTGAACAAAGCGGAACACGTTATCCATCAGCAGAAGAACGTTCTTATGCTTTTGATCGCGAAAGTATTCCGAAATGGTCAGCGCGGTCAGCGGGGCCCGCCAGCGCGCACCGGGCGGCTCGTTCATCTGACCGTAGACCAGCACGGTGCGATCGAGCACGCCCGAGTCCTGCATTTCGGTCAGAAGCTCATGCCCCTCGCGTGATCTCTCTCCAACGCCCGCGAAGACCGAAATGCCTTCGTATTTCTCGACCATGGCGCGGATCAACTCCATCACCAGAACCGTCTTGCCCACCCCGGCACCACCGAACATCGCGGCCTTTCCGCCCTGCGCCATCGGTGCCAGCAGGTCGATCACCTTGATCCCTGTCTCGAACACGTCGGCGGCACCAGTCTGGGAGCTCAGAAGCGGGGGCAGCGCGTGGATCGACCGTCGTGGTATAGCGCCCGGCAGGGCAGGCCCGTCATCCTTCGGATTTCCCACGACATCCAGAAGCCGGCCAAGGACGGCTTCGCCCACGGGCACGGTGACCGGCCCGCCACTGGCATGGACCGAAACGCCACGGGCGAGGCCCGCCGTGGATTGGAACGCCACGGCGCGTACCGTCTTCTGATCGAGGTGGCTGTGGACTTCGAGAATGAGGGCCGTCGGCCGGTCCCAATTCACAATCAGCGCAGAATTGATCGCTGGCAGGTCGGGCCCGGCAAAGACAACATCCACGACCGCCCCCCGGACGGCATGAACGACGCCTTCAGAGGGGACGCGTTGATCGGAGGACGCCGATGCGTCGTCCCGGGCGTTCGGGACATTCGTCTCGGTCCCACCGGGCAGGTCAGAGTCTCGCACATCTGCGCGGGTCCCGGCGCGGATAGCGCCGTTGCCCAGTGCCTGATC
Source organism: Roseovarius sp. A46 (assembly GCF_004126395.1). Lineage (NCBI taxonomy): Bacteria > Pseudomonadati > Pseudomonadota > Alphaproteobacteria > Rhodobacterales > Roseobacteraceae > Roseovarius > Roseovarius sp. A46. The sequence goes on from NZ_PVWS01000005.1 coordinate 73,178, forward strand.
TGCGCTTGTGGATGTCAAACGGGCCTCATTGTTTTGCTCTGATCCCCGGCGTTGGATCAACGGATAGACGGAGTAAAGCCTGCGGTCAGGCAAGAACTTCGGTAAGATAGGGTGACCATGTTGTTCGCGCCCTGACATAGATCAGCGACGAAGCGGACGTCGCCATGGCATTTTGAAATGATTGGCGCCTCTACATGCGCTGGTTGTCGAACAGGGAGCACGGATGTCCAAAGATCCATACGAAGCGCTCGGCCTGACGAAGGCCGCCACGGCTGACGATATCAAGAAAGCGTATCGCAAGCTGGTGCGAACAAGCCACCCGGACTTGCATCCCGACGATCCTGGGGCCGAGGAGCGGTTCAAGGTAATCTCCGCTGCCTATGATATCCTGAAAGATCCCGAGACCCGCGCCCGCTATGATGCCGGAGAGATCGACGGCCTCGGCGCGGAGCGCCCGCGGCGGCAGTATTATCGTGATTTCGCGGATGCATCAGACAACACTTACCAACAAGGGCGCGGGTTCGGAGCGGATGCCGATCCGGCGGACATCTTTGCGGAAATTCTGCGCAATCGTGGGCGGTCGCCGGGTGGCGATTCTGCCGGTCGTGGATTCTCGGCCCGCGGCCCGGACGTGAGCTACACCCTTGAGGTTCCGTTTCTTGATGCAGCCCGCGGAGCCGAGACCCGGATCACCTTGCCCGATGGTCAGAGCCTTGCGGTCAAGATCCCGCAGGGCACCGAGGACGGCAAGACGCTGCGGCTGCGCGGCAAGGGTGCTTCCGGCTTTGGTGGCGGTCCGGCAGGTGATGCGCTCATCACCGTTCTGGTGCGACCCCATCCGGTATTCCGTCGCGACGGCGACGACATCCTGCTGACACTGCCCATCACCATCGACGAGGCGATTCTCGGCGGCAAGGTCACAGCACCTACCATCGATGGCCCCGTGGGCATGACGATCCCCCCGGGGGCGAGTTCAGGCCAAGTCCTGCGCTTGCGGGGGCGCGGGATCGGTCATGTCGGGCGCAAGGCAAAGGGCGACCAGAAGGTCGAGTTGAGGATCGTCACACCGCCCGACATTGATGCGGGCCTGCGCGATTTTTTCACGGAATGGCGCAAGACGCATAGCTTCGATCCGCGCGTCGATCTGATGAAAGGAGCCAGCGCATGACAGAAAGATTTTCCGAAGACGACGTCATCATCGCTGTCACTCGTCTGACCCGAAGTCAGCTTTCGCGCTTTGTCGAGTGCGAACTGGTTCGCCCGGAGCGCAGTGAAAGCGGCGATATCTATCGCCGCGTCGACATCGCGCGCCTGGAACTCCTGTGCGAATTGTCCCAGGATCTCGACCTGGACGAGACGGCCTTGGGCATCGTGATCTTGCTCATCGATCAATTGCATGCCGCGCGACAAGACCTTGCAACCATGGCACGCGCCATAGACACCCTGCCAACAGACCTACAAGCCCGGATCATTGCCGCCACGAAACAGCCCTGAGCGCAATTCGAATGGGACCCGAGGTTGGCGTTCCTGCACGTAACAGCACTGCACGCCTCTCACTCTCTGGTCGCTTGGCCGCGATATGTATCGTCTTCAAACCGCAGAATATACTGGCCGCATCGGAAACTTCTATTGCTGAAAGGGCAGATGGAGAACCGGACGTCCTCTCCTTTCCGCTTTTGTGGCTCTCGGAAAACACCCAATCATATTGAGAATTGCTGGAAGTTGGGGGCGTTCGGCGCAGCTTTCGAGTGAGGCAAACCCGCGAAACGCGGGGCATGGTCACGCCCGAGTGCCGCCCCGAACCTCGCGCCCGTCCTCGCGCCATTGCGGCAGGCCGCCGTCCATGCGCCGCGCGTTGAAGCCGCGGTTGCGCAACAAGGCCACGGCCTGGTGGGCGTAGATGCAATAGGGCCCCCGGCAATAGGCGACGATCTCCGCCTTGGGGTCGAGCGTGGGCAGGAGCCGGTCGAGATCGGCCAGTGTGGTGTTGCGCGCGTCGGGGATGTGCCCGGCGGCGAACTCGTCCTCGGGGCGGATGTCGAGCAGGGTGACGGCCCCCTGTGCGAGCCGCTCGGCGAGATCGGCGCGGGTGATCGGCTCGGGGGCCGGGGCACCGCCGTAGAGCCCGTCGAGTATATCCGCGACCTGCGCCAGGTTGGCCTCGGCCACCTCATTCAACAGTGCCATGAGCGTAATCGCACGGGCGTCTTGTAGCCGGTAGATCACCGCCTTGCCCGCGCGGCGGCTGGTGACGAGCCCGGCACGGCGCAGCTGTTGCAGATGCTGCGAGGCATTGGCGACCGTCAGCCCGGTCTTGCGCGCCAGCGTCTCGACCGCCGCCTCGGTCTGCGCGAGTTGCTCCAGCAGCACGAGGCGCGCGGGGGCGGCAAGCGCCTGCGCGACGAGGGCGTATTCCTTCAGGAGGGCCTGTTTGGGGCTGGTTGACATGGCGTAGACGTGTCTCTAATCATTCAAGTGGTTACTTGAATAATAACGGCTGCGTGCCGCCACGCAAGCCCGAAAGGCCCGCCCATGTCAGACGCGATCCTGAGCGCCGAGCCGGTGATCCGAGTGACGGCATTCCTGGGCATCCTCATCGCCATGATGGTCTGGGAACTGGCTGCACCACGGCGCCGGAAGGAAATTCCGCGCGTGATCCGCTGGACCAACAACCTTGGCCTCGTGGTGCTGGATACGGTGATCCTACGGCTGAGTTTTCCACTGCTGGCTGTCGGGCTGGCGATGATCGGGGCCGAGCGCGGCTGGGGTCTCTTCAACAACATCGACGTGCCCGGCTGGCTTGCGATCCTTGTCTCGGTGCTGCTGCTCGACCTGGCGATCTACCTGCAACATGTGTTGTTCCACGCGGTGCCGGGGCTGTGGCGGCTGCACCGGATGCATCACGCGGATCTGGAATTCGACGCCACCACCGGATTGCGCTTTCACCCGGTCGAGATCGTGATGTCGATGGGGATCAAGCTGGCGGTGGTGGCGGCGCTGGGCCCGCCCGCCGTGGCGGTGTTGATCTTCGAGGTGTTGCTGAATGGCACCGCGCTCTTCAACCACGCCAATATCGACCTGCCACGCAGGGTGGATCGCTGGCTGCGGCTGATCGTGGTGACGCCGGACATGCACCGGGTGCATCATTCGGTCGATCCGCGCGAGACAAATTCCAATTATGGCTTCAACCTGCCGTGGTGGGATCGGCTGCTTGGCACCTATGTGGCGCAGCCGGCCAAGGGGCATGAGGGCATGGAGATCGGGATCGAGCAGTTTCGCACGCGGCGCGACCTGTGGCTGGACCGGATGCTGGTGCAGCCGTTGCGCGGCCCGGCGAGCGGCGGCGCGCTCGATCCCCGCAACACCAAGGAGGACCGCCCATGAAACACCTGATCCTGCTCAACGATCCGCCCTATGGCACCGAGCGCAGCTTCAACGGGCTGCGCATGGCACATGCGCTGGCCAAGCATGACGCGGAGGCCGAGATCACCGTGTTCCTGATGGCCGACGCCGCGCTCTGCGCCAAGGCGGGGCAAAAGACGCCGGAGGGGTTCTACAATATCGAACGGATGCTGCGCCGGGTTCTGTCGGCGGGCGGGCGCGTGCTGATCTGTGGCACCTGCATGGAGGCGCGGGGGCTGAGCGAGGCCGAGATGCTGGAAGGGGCCGCGCGCTCGACCATGGACGAGCTGGCCGAGGAAACCCTCGCGGCGGACAAGGTGCTGGTGTTCTGAGCCGGTCACAAGGGCGCGAGATACGGGGCCCTGGCTGCTGAACGGCTTGCACGATCATGTCTGAGGGCAGACAAGCGACCCATTGCACAGGGAGGCCCTGATGTCTGACACCCCGAACCGATCCTGGATGGCCGCGCTTGCCACAAGCCTGTCGCTCATCGCCTGCTACGGCACGCTGGCAGCGATTGCGTTGCTGGGTGCGCTCGGGGTTGGCATCGCCCTCAACGAGGCGGTCTGGGCCGGGGCCATCGTGCTATTTGCCGCGCTTGCGGTGGCGGCGCTGGCGCTCAGGTGGCGGCGGCACGGGCGCGGCGTGCCGGTGCTGCTGGGCGGTGCCGGGTTGGCGCTGATCGCCTTTGCGATGTATGTCAGCTATTCGCTGCCCGCCGAACTGGGGGGCTTCGTGCTGCTCTGCCTGGGCACCTGGGCGGATTGGTGCGGCGGGCGGGCATGAGCGATGCGCGCCTGCCGCCGCTCCTGCGCGACAAGGATCGCGACGCGCCTTCGGCCTTTACGCCCGAGAGCCTGTTGCGCGAAGCGCGGCGTCAGAAGCGGGCGGAGTCCGTCGCGGTGCCCGAAATATGCCTGCTCGATCCCGATGGCGATATCGTCCGCGCGCTGTGCGCCGGGGGCCTTGCGCGGCGGCATACGGGATGGGTCTGTTATCACACGGAAATGTGGGTGTTCGATCTGGAGGGGCACGAGATCGGCGTGGTGGGTTGTGCGGTCGGGGGGGCGTTCGCGGTGCTGGTGGCCGAAGAGATGTTCGCCTCGGGCTGCCATCTGCTGATCAGCGTCACCTCGTCCGGGCAGATCACGGCGCAAGGCGCGCCGCCCTATTTCATCGTGATCGACCGCGCGTGGCGCGACGAAGGCACGAGCTATCACTACCTGCCGCCATCGGATTGGAGCGAGGCACCCGCGCCGCTTCTGGAGCGGTTGGGGGGCGCGTTCGAGGACGGCCCGCGCGTCCTGACCGGCCCCACATGGACCACCGATGCGCCGTTTCGCGAGACGGAGGCCGCCATTGCCGCCGCCCGTGCCCGTGGCATCCTCGCAGTAGAGATGGAGGCGGCGGCGCTATATGCCTTTGCCACCGCCCGTATGCGCGACGTCATCTGCCTTGCCCATGTCACCAACCAGATGGGCACCATCGAGGGTGATTTCGAAAAGGGTGAGGCCAATGGCAGCGAAGATGCGCTGAGCGTCGTGGCGCGGATCGCGGCACGGTTGGGGCGGGGCGCGCCCGGGATATCGACCCGACAAGCCCCCTGACGGGAGGTGTCCAATCTCGCCCGCGCAGCCGAATTTCTGACGGTGCTAACATAGGTCAGCGCGCGGGATATATTCCACGGATAACAAGCGGGCAGGGCGCCGGGTTGACCCTTCTTGTCAAACTGGCGACGGAAATCGACCAAGCGGGTCGGACACGAAAGCATGACGGGGCCGCCGCATCGTCCTTCGCTCGAGAAGGTCGGTTGTGACTTCCCCGCGACCCTTCACACCCCGCAGCTATCAAGGCGAACTGCCCGCTGACGGCAAGTTCTCCGAAAGCGGAGGCGCGTCGCCGGGGCATCAGCTTCGCGGTTTATCGCACCACCGGGATCTACCTGGTCGGTCGGGGCATTCGGAAAGGCTTCGAATGAGTACGCCCGAATGACCCCGCTCAGGACCACCCCCTCGGGCCGAGGCGAACCAAGCGGATGACGGGCTTTGGGATGGCGCTCGCCGAGGTGTCGGGTCGCGTGCACAAGGCCAGCGAAAGACGACGTCTCGGGGCGGACACACCCCGCGATGGACCGGACACCGAATTCAGAGAATACGAGAGGAATGCAGCGATGAACCAGACCACCAAGACGATTGCCGTGTTCGCACAGCCCTTTAGCGTTCCGGGTTTCGATGAAACGCTGCCAGCGGGCGCATATGAGATTGAAACCGAACACTTTGCGCCTCCCGATCTACTTGACCCGGACGCATGGAAAGCCTCTGTCATGGTGAAATTGCACACCCGGCAATCGCATCCCGGTCTTGCCCGGATACTGACCGTTTCGCTGATCGACCTCGACCGCGCACGCGCGCGAGACAAGGTGACGGGCAAGAAACTGACGGACCTTTTCCTGGAGGAAATGCTGGGCGATCCGCTTGTCCTTCTCGTGATGGAGGCCGACGGTGTCAGCGAAGCGCAGCTTCGGCATCTCTATTCCGGTTCGCGGACTCCGCGAACCGGGGATGACGCGACGGGTTTGAAAACGGCAACGATGACCCGGCGGGACGAGGCTTCGATCCGGGCCGCGGAGAACGAGGGGATGCCAGTCAAGACCTGAGGTGTGACGACGCAAAACGCGCGTGATGCAAGACAACGCGCTTGCAGAGGCCTTCCGCGCGCATTGCCGAAGCGAAGGATGTGCCGAGGTTACAGGCGTGGCTGGCATGACAGGCTGCGCTGTGAACGGTTCATGCGCCGGGGCGTTGTGGTCGGATTTTCGACGCAAAAGCTGCTTTGGATCAGTATGGCATCGCGGATTTTGTGCCAGCGTCCCGGTCAACAGGCTCGAATCGGCCTGTTCCGCGCGGTCGATTGCGGTTGCCGGAATGCCGGATCACGGGGGATGCCCCGTGCCGCGACGAGTCATCAGGTCGTCATCGGTGCCGAGGTAAACCGAGAACGCACCGGGCCGTGGTGGCAAGCCTTGACCGAAACATCAGCGGCGGCAACCCTTTGGAAATCCGCCGGGGTGATACACATGACGACGAAGGATAAGGAACCTTCAATGACAGACTCGCCAAGACCCTGCCAAGAGAGGGTCACGCAACCCAACGAACAGGACATGCTGCAAGACCCCGGACGCAAGGGTGCTCCGTCCCGAGCGCCGCGCGCGCCGGTCCCAGCCGTGTCCTCTGACACCCAGCCTTGCTCCGGCGTGACCGGTGCACAGCCGGAGAGCCCGCCCGCCGCGTCGGACTGGACGCGGTCGCTGATGAAATATCGTCAACCCATCCCCTCTCGTAGTATATTCGAGTTGGCCGTCACGCTTGCACCTTTCGTCGGGATATGGGCGGTGGCCTGGTGGATGCTCTCGATCAGTACCGTGTTGGCTGTGGCGCTTGCCCTGGCAAACTCGGCGTTCCTGCTGCGCCTGTTCATCATCCAGCACGATTGCGGGCACGGCTCGCTGTTTCGCGACCGGCGCCTGTGCGACTGGATCGGACGCGGGATCGGCGTGCTCACGCTCACGCCCTATGATGTCTGGCGCAAGACCCACGCGATCCACCACGCCACCACCGGCAATCTCGACCGGCGGGGCATCGGCGACCTGCCGACGCTGACCGTTCGGGAATACCAGGAAAAGGGTTGGCGCGACCGGGCGCTTTATCGCCTCGTCCGCAATCCCGTCTTTCTGTTCGGGGTGGTGCCGTTCTACACGTTCTTCGTTCAGAATCGGTTGCCCGTCCACCTGATGCGGTCGGGGTGGCGCTACTGGTTGAGCGCCATGGCGACGAATGCCGCTATCGGTCTGACACTGACCGTCATTGTCTGGCTGGGCGGTTGGGATGTCCTACTGTTCGTGTTCCTGCCGACGATGCTTCTGGCCGCGATGGCAGGCATGTGGTTTTTCTATGTGCAGCACCAGTTCGAGGAAACCAGCTGGGAGTACGACGAAGACTGGAACATTCAGGAGGCGGCCCTGCACGGCAGTTCGCACTACGCGCTGCCCGGCGTGCTGCGCTGGATCACCGGCAATATCGGTGTCCACCACGTGCATCACCTGGCAAGCCGCATCCCGTTCTACCGCCTGCCCGAGGTGATCGAGGATCACGACCTGCTGGCGCAGTCCAAGCGCATCACGTTTTGGGAAAGCCTGCGCTGCGCGCGGCTTCACCTCTGGGACGAACAGCGCGGCCGGCTGCTGTCCTTTGCCGAAGCGCGGGCGAGTGCCGCCTGAGCATTGCAACGGGACACCCGGTCACCTGAAGGCGGGTACACATGCCAGCCGGGCTGCGCCGATGGCGCGGCTCAGTAGGTCTTGTTCGCCTCGGCGGATTCGGTGATGGCGTCCGCCCCGGCGGAGACGTCACGGCCGATCCCGGCGGTTGTGCTGCACCCCTGCAGCAAGAAGGCAGTGACGATGGCGAGTGTGAGAAGGGGCGCTGTCGTGAACCATGAGGTTTTCATCTTGATCTCTCCTTGCAGCGGATCAAAGCGGCATCTGCCGCGATCTGCTTGGTCATCCCTACACCGGTTCGCGAACGCGGGCGCTTACCTGTATCAGCCATCGCGCCGGACCTTTCCGTCTCGGCCATGAAAAATCAAAGCGCCGGGCGGCTCGTGCCGATTTTCGCGTCAGATACCAACCTGGATCAGTCCCGCACCGGAGCGAACCGTGTAGGGTTCTTGTTGACGGCAGACCATTCAGCCGTCGGATGTTTGTTGCGAGTGACGGCGAGGCTTTCTGCCGGTGAACCGGCCTCCAGCCCGGCCCGGCAGGAAGCCTCGTCAATTCGTACAGACGCTTGAAAGGATCCATTCCATGGACTCGAAAACACCCGCACTGAGCACCGCCGACAAGATGAAGAGCGTCAAGGCGGCCTGCGACGGAGCCACCGCCGGCCCCAAGAAGGACTCGGCGATGAAGCACCTCCAGGCAGCCGAGAAGGCGCACACGGCGAAGAATGACGGCGAATGCAACCGCGAACTCGACTCGGCCACGCACGCGCTGGCATAAGCTTCGCTCAGTTGGAAACGGTGCCCCTCCGGCAGCACCTGCCGGGGCGGCGCGTCAGCGCAGGAGCGGTCCGTCCTGATCGAGGTAGCCCGTGTCAAACCCCGCCAGCTCGCGCAGGCCGTCGATATCGTCGAAGACCACCTGCCCCTTCTGGAAGGCGACAAGCCCGTCATCGCGCAGATGGCGCAGCACCCGGTTTACGTGCACGGCGCTCAGCCCGAGCGCGTCGGCAAGATGATACTGCGTCAGCGGACAGGCAAAGCCGGTCTTGTCCCCCAGCCCCACGAGTATCAGCCGTGACCCGAGTTCGAGCAGAAAATGCGCCATGCGTTCCTCGGCCGAGCGGCGACCGATATTGACCAGATGCTCCACCACCATCGCCTCGTCCCGCGAGGCCGCCCAGAGAACGGCGGTGGCCAGCCGCGGCGCATGCGCGAAGGCATCGAGAATATCCGAGGCGAGAACCTCGGACGCCTCGATGCGCGTGACCGCCTCGATGCTGTGATCGGATGTGCGGAACAGGATGCTGCGCAGCCCCAGGAAATCGCCCGGAACCTGGAAATCCACGATCTGCCGCTCGCCATCGGGCAGAATCTTGTAGGACAGCGCCCAGCCCTCGGCCAGGATGAAGGCGGAGGCGTTCGGTTGACCCTCATGGATCATCTCGTGCCCCGGCAAAAAAGAGCGGCGGCGTCGGTGAAACCGCGCCAGCGTCTCGAGATCGACCTCCGACAGGGCGACGAAGGCCGAGAGTTTTCGGGTCAACGGGCTGTTCAATAGCACCATTCTCGCTTCCATTGCTAAAGTCTCGGCAGGCGGGCGTACGAATGCGGATAGCCGGGAAATGAGTGGGCAAAACTGCTTTGCATCAGCCCTCGCTAACAGAAAACGTTTATGATCGAACGATGTTGCAGGTCAATGAGGGCCGGCACATTGATCTCGATTTGAAAAGAGAAGCTGACATGCCCCTTTACAACGACACTGCCGGAACGGCCGCCTTGGCGATTTGTGAGTCGTTGCTGCTTGCCATGAATGACCGCAATATCCTGCCCGAGAAAGAGATCGTGGGCATTCTCAAGGATGCGGCCGCCGCGCATGAAAATGCACCGGCAGGCGACGACGATGCACTGCACGCCGAGGTGGCTGCACTGATCAACGGAATTCTGAATGGGGGCAACTCGGTGCGACGGCCCTGAGGTCCCGCGCCAGGGGCCGGGGAAAAGACGCATTCGGGGCAGCCCCGCCGGGCGACGCCGGCGGGGCTGCGGTTTTGACCGACAATCCGGCATCCTGACGGCCCCGCTTGATCACCTCCCGCTATCGCGCATCAGCGTCGTGATCCGGCGGACGGCGACACGGCGGTTGACGCGTTCGGCCTGCTGCGTGGGGATTTTCAAGAAACGTTCGCCATAGCCCTGCACGACCATGTTCTCGGTCGGCACATCGAAATACTCATTGAATGCGAGCGCCACGGACTCGGCGCGCCGATCGGACAGCAGCAGGTTGTAGCCCGGCTCTCCGATCGCATCGGTATAGCCCTCGATCAGAAACACTTCGGTCGGATCCTCGGCGATGATGTCGCGCATCAGCAGGCCCATCTGCCGCAACTGCTCTGCCTGCGACGGCTGGATCGCGGCAGACGCGGTGGCGAAGGTCACGTTCTGGAGGTTGATCTCGGGGCTCAACTTCCGCACTTCATAGATTTCGCGCACCTGTTGCAGGCTGAAGCTGCGTCCGATGTCGCGCTGGTCGGCCGCAAGCAGGGCCGCGCGCAGGCTCTCACGGTCGCTGGCAGCCTGATAGTCGTAAGTGTCGACTTTCGGTTCGGGAAGGTCACGAACCACCACCGGCGCAAACTCCTGGGTGTCGTCGAACAGCACATATTCGCGCCCGTCCGTCTCGATCAGAACGCGCCTCAGGACGCGCCCGCGGGAATCGCGGATGGTGACGATCTCGGTTCCATCGCTGCGCATGACATTGGTGCGCGTGGAGCCGTCGCTAAACCGCTGGGTGCGCACATCCGAACCAGGCTGACGAAGCAACGCATCGTCGTCCTTTAGGATACGGTAGTCATTGTCGTCATCCACGACGATGACCCGGTCCCCGGTATTCGCCTCGACGCGCTGACCGTTCAACAGGATCCCGCCGACCACCGCCGCGCCGAGCGCGAGCAGACCTGCCTTTTGCAGATCGCTCATTCCGCTATCGGACTTCGCTTGTGGTGCGGCATTCTGTTGGGTGAGGGTGTCCTGCTGATTTTCAGGGTTCCATTCGTCGAACTCTTCATCGCTCGAACGGCTTGTATCTTCGGTGATCGTCTCGGTCGTCACGTCGGCCGGAGTTTCGTCATCGACCTCGGCCGCGAGTGCCTCGGCTTCCTCCGCCGCCAGAGCCTCTGCTTCCGCTTCTGCCTCTGCGCGGGCGTCAGCCGCCGCCGCCGCATCTTCCTCGGCCTTATCCGCTGCCGCTGCGTCGGCCTTTGCCTCGGCTTCCTCCGCCGCCAGGGCCTCTGCTTCCGCTTCTGCCTCGGCGTGGGCCTCTGCGGCTGCCTTCGCTTCTGCCTCGGCCTGATCCGCTGCCGCTGCGTCGGCCTCTGCCTCGGCTTCCTCCGCCGCCAGGGCCTCTGCTTCCGCTTCTGCCTCGGTCTGATCCGCTGCCGCAGCGTCAACCTCTGCCTGTGCTTCGGCTTCCGCCTCGGCCTCGATCTGGGCCGCAGCGTCGTCGACAAGGTTTTCAGCCACCGTCACGGCTGCGGCAAGTGCTCCCTCGTCGTCCACTGTTTCTGCGTGTGTTTCGGCATCGGCAGTGTTCGCGTTGGCTTGTGCCAGCGACGGGACTGGTTGCAGCAACGAGATGGCAGCGAGAATTGCAGTGGTCGATTTTAGGGAATTGCGTGTCATGTCGTCTTCCTCTCAAAGGGGGTCAGGATAAGCGTCGCGGATATCACTCCAGCGCATCGACAGCGGCCCGGCATTTTTCCAGACAAATGGGTCGTTATCGTCCGTGAGGGGTGCCATGCCGTACGCGCCCGATCATGCCCAAGCTAGCCCGGAAGGAACGCGGACAGGCTGATGCATGTAAGTGCCAGTGGTCGTGAACCCTGCGATACATAAGGAACGAACGGGCGAAACGATAAGTCGTCCGCAGACCTTCACACCTGACATCACATCCGAGCAGGAGCCGTGCGGCATGCCCATCAGGGCACCGCAGAGGCATCTGGCGATGATGGTGAAATCAAGGACAATCCAAATGAACCTTTTCAAGACCACAGTTCTTTGCAGCGTATTCGCGCTGGCCGCCGCCGGCCCGCTGGCCGCGTTGGAAAAAACCCTCTCCGGTGTAGAGGTCACATCTGACCTGAGTTCCTATGAGGAAGCCAATGTCCTCAAGTTCTGGCCAAGCCTGGACGAAGACCTCGCCACCGCGATCAGTTCGAAGCTGAACATTGATGACAAGGCCGACGCGCCGCGGATCTCGGTCGAGATCAACAAGGTTTCGGTCGATGGCGACACGGTGTTGCCGGATTCGGGCGAATTCAACACGCTCGAGGGCACCGTGACCACGCATGAAGGGGGCAACGATCCCGAAGCGACCAACAAGGCGGACGACCCCGATTCCCAGATCGGCAGCTACGCCCTGCGCATGACGGCCACCAGCGCAGAGCGCGAGATGCCCGATGGCTGGGTCACCGTGGCCCCGTCCCAGGACGATTTCTACACCGCTCTCGTTGATGCTTACGCGACGGCCATTGTGGAGCGCATCGAGGAATAATCGCTGATATGAGACGCCGGTCCGACATCTGTCGGACCGGCGTTTTTCTGATTCGGGACAGGTTTCCGAAAGGCAAGGACCGGCGCGCAGGGCATTCGCCCCATGCCCGACCGGATATCGACCTACCGGAGGCTTCCCGAATGATAAATGTTCTCACGACCGCGACACAAGCAATGCAATGGCCAGGCAGCCTGATCCGACCGGCACTGTCGCTCCAGACGGCACTGAGCGACCTTGTTGTCGAGACGGCATTGCTGCCTTTCAGGACGTTCAGACCCGCGACAACGGCCGACACGGACGCATCCGGGGCGGGCAAGGTCAAACGCCGGATGGGAGCCGTGATCCGGCGGTTACGGGATATGCCGACGCTTGCGACGGGGGGCGCCACCCGAGCAGAGAGCGGCCAGATGTCCCCCCGCATTCCATCGGAGGCGCAATACCTGACCCGCAGGCATCGAAGCGCTGCGGGCTCTCGTAGCTTCCGGCTCTATCTGCCGGCCAGCCATCCCGACCGGCCCAAGGGCCTCATCCTGATGCTGCATGGTTGCAACCAGACCCCGGAGGATTTTGCCACCGGTACGCATATGAATGCCCTGGCCGAAAAGCATGGGCTTGCCTTGGCTTATCCGGCGCAGACCAAGCGGCAAAATCGTGGGGCGTGCTGGAACTGGTTCAAACCACGCCACCAGATGCGCGGCACCGGAGAGCCCGCCATTCTCGCCGCGCTGACGCGCAAGCTGATGCGCGAATTCGGCCTGGGCCGCGATGATGTCTTCGTGGCCGGGCTCTCGGCAGGTGGTGCGATGGCGACAATCCTTGCAGATGTCTACCCGGATGTCTTTGCCGCCGCCGGGGTGCATTCCGGCCTTGCGCGGGGGGCGGCATGGGATACGCTTTCGGCGATGTCGGCAATGCATAGCGGCGGCGCGCCCACCGGAATTGCCGCCATCGCCGTCACGCGGGCAGGGCCGGTGCGCCGGATCATTTTCCAGGGTGCAGACGACCGCTCGGTCAACCCGCTCAATGCCGGATTTATCGTCGCGGCAGAGATGGGCGAGGATGTCGCGCCCACCAGAGTGGGCAAGCGGTCCGTGCGCGGGCGTGACTATTACCGTAGTTTCTACGCGGACCCCAAGGGCGCGGTCCTGATAGAGCTGTGGATGATCGAGGGCTCCGGACACGCCTGGTCCGGGGGCCGCGCGGCGGGATCCTACACCGACACGAAAGGTCCGGATGCCTCGGCGCAGATGGTGCGTTTCTTTCTGGACAAGCCGCCCTGAGACGGGTTCGCTGATCCTGAGAGAGACCAGGGCCACGCCACGAAAGTTGAAATTTCAAGGAAAGGGATGGGACCATGACAGATGAAGACACGCTTTGGGCCATGGAAGAGCGGTTCTGGACCGAAGGCGCGGACAGCGCGCGGTCGATGACGGCCAAAGGAGCCGTTCTTGTCTTTCCGTACCCGGTGGGCATCCTGCGGGGTAACGACATCTGGCGGGAAAGCCAGGTCGCGCAGCGCTGGCGCACGGTTGCATTCTCCGAGCATTGTTTCACCAGCGAAAAGGACGTGGCCATCCTGGCCTATCATGTGTCCGCCGAGCGCGACGACACGCCGATCTATGAGGCGCTTTGCACGTCCTCTTACCTGAACGACAATGGCACGTGGCGGCGGATGGTGCACCAGCAGACGCCCTTGTCCTAGGCCCGGCACCTCCTGTCTTCACGTCGCGATGCAGGGCGATCCATGAGATATCGGGCCCCGCCGCACGAGGTAAAAGGCGGCGGGGCCATCCGGCACGGGGCTCAGGCTTTGCGCATGGCCACCTTGCCCTTGCCGAATTCTTTTCGAAGGATGCCTCAGGTCGTTTTGAAGCAATCCTTGACGCGTGGCTTGGCGAGGAACGGAGATCCTGTAAGAGCGCGCGCCACAAATCATTAGCTTGATCCGATGCGACAGCCCGGACACTAACCTGCATTAGTGTAAGGGGTTCGTTGCGAAACCATCAGGACCGGCGCGCCAGAAAGAAGGCCGCGAGCGGCAGAGCAGACCGGCGTCATCGGACCGACGCTGGCCGGTGTCATTTTTGCGTGCGGCGAAGAGTGGTTGCGTTCAGCGAAGTCCCAGAAGGCCCAGGACGAACACGATGATCACGATCAGCCCTACGAGATAGATGATCCGGTTCATTTGGGTGCCTGTCCCGTTCGGGGTCACCAACATTGGCATCCCTTCGCACAACACTGGCGCTTCGCCCAACCTGCGAAACAACATGGATCAGTATCGGCAGAGAAAGGCTCGCGAGCTGCCCCCGGTGGCGCGGGTGTATCGTGGCCGGGCTGATCCAGGTAAGTGCGGTCGCGCGGGAAACCGCCATGTTGACCCCTCACCGCCGCATCTCGCGGGGGCCAAGGGTCGGGGAATTGCGCCGCTGCGGCACATGTGTCGCGCCGGAAGATACCCGTCTCAGGAGATCACACAATGACACAGTCAAACATCATCGGTCTTGTCGCGTTTGTCCTGGGCACCGTGCTGCTTTTCTTCGCATGGAGGGGAACCAACACGCCGGTCGATCAGATGACCGAGGCGATGACCGGCCGATTCTCGGGAGACACGATGTGGTTCATGATCGCCGGTCTTGTTGGCGTCGTGGCGGGCGGGGCACTGCTCGTGCGGGGTCTGCTTCGCAACTGAAGAAGAGGGCGGGTCACCGGGTACGGCGGATGCGACTGCATCTTTCGCACAATCTGCCCGCCGCTGCGCGACCATAGTTTCAATACAAGGAGTCCATTGATGTCACTAGCCAATCTCATCGTCACGCTTGTCGTCGTTGGCGTCGCCCTCTGGGCAATCAACACCTACCTGCCGATGGATCGCAAGATAAAGTCGATCCTGAACGTGGTCGTCGTGATCCTCGTGATCCTGTGGCTGTTGCGCGGCTTCGGGCTGCTTGGCGACCTCGGCTCAATCCAGGTCGGTGGCTGAGACGCATGGGCAGGTTTTGCCATTGGGTCTTGACTGAGGGCCTTGGCAGGGACCGTGGAAAAGGTTAGCCGCCCGATCCCGATGCGCCCAGGAATAACGTTTGGACCAGCATGTACACCACCGCCAGGATCGCGAGGAGGGTGCTCCACGACATCGTTCTTCCCGTCGGCGTGCCGTCGCTCGATGGTTTCACGCGCGCAGTGCGCGCGGGCAGCAGGTGGGTCAGGTCATCGGCCACCGCCTCATGGTCTCGCTCGAGCAGGGGCACGTCGCGACAGCGCGACAGCAAGAGGCTCAGGCGCGCGCCCGCGGCCTCGCGGCTCAAGGCGGCAAGCTCTGCCGTCTCCGCCCATGGATCGAGGTTGAGCCGCGCCAGCACCGAGAGAACACTGACGGTGCTGCCGGCCCGGTCCTCGCCTACCGGAGCATAGAGAAACCGCTCGAAATCGGGGTTGTTGGGGTTGAGCATCGTCGATGCGGACATGGGTGTTTCCTCCATTGGACGGGGGCGTGCTGCATTGGCGGGACGCATCCCGGCCAAGAACGCGAGCCGACCACCCCCGGTCGCGGGGATCCTAGCGATAGGCGCGGGGCGCGGACTGACGCAGATCAGCCCGTCGCGACATATCTCTTGCGGCGTGGCACGCCCTGCCCAAAACCCGCAGTTCGACACCACGCTAACATGGGTCAGCACGGCGTGCCCGGGTCTGCGCTAGTCTCAAATTGGAGAACAAGTCGATCCGTTGATCGTCGCTGTGGTGCCCCCTGCAAAGCGGGGCGTGGCGATGCGTTCCAGCCCCGAAGGGCGTGCCCCACCAACGAAACGATCCCCGGATCGATGCGCGGACCTGATCGCGACACCGACACCTGAAACCACAAAGGCGGACCTTCTGACCGCCGGAGGATATGATATGAATACTCCTGAATGGCTCAAGCCCGGTCTCTATGGGGCCGTGATCGGCGCAATCGTCGTCGTCGTCGGCTTCGCATGGGGCGGGTGGGTCACCGGTGCCAAGGCTCGCGAAAGCGCGATGACCCGCTCCCATGACGATGTGGTCGCCGCCCTCGTGCCGGTCTGTCTCGACATGACCGGAACCGATCCCCAACGGGCCCGCAAGCTCGAGACGATCCGGACCGCGACCAGTTACAAGCAGCGCGATGCCCTCATGGACACCGGCTGGGCCACCATGCCCGGCTCTGTGGATGTTGACAGGGACATCGCACAGGCCTGTCTGAAAGGGCTGGACGTGGATGCGTCGTGATACCACTTCGCCTGCTGTGCGGCCGTTGGCCGCCATGCCCATCAAACGGGCCGATCAGCCGGGACTGACGATCCTCACCCTCGGGCTTATGATCAGTGCCTTCGCGCCTACGGCATCCCCCTCGTTCGCCCAGGCCAGGTCCGCGCCGGACAATGCCCATGCACGCAGTTACGGCGATGGATGGGAATGCGCCCGGACTTTCAGGCGCGAGGGGACGGCTTGCGTGCCGGTCGTGGTGCCGGCCAACGCCCATCTCAACCGGACCGGCAACCGCTGGGCGTGCAACAAGAACTTTAAGCGGTCCCGGGGCAATGCGTGCTCAACAATTAGGTCCGTGTCGCTCGCAATCTTCACCTGAACCCTTTTGAGCAATCCAGACAGGAGCCATCGATGGATATCGAAGACAGAGCCTTGCAGACCAAGCGACCCAATGCACGTGGCGCGCAAGCCCCGCCCGCGCACGGCCCGTACCTCGCCACGCGATCCGGCGCGCCGGTCGTCCCTCCCACCCCCACGGCAATCATCTATTGCGAGGGCAACTTCGCCGGGATCGACGGCAAGACCGCTAACGGCCTCGTCCGCCATTCGCAGGCCTATCGCATCGTTTCAGTGATCGACAGCACGCATAGCGGGCGCGACAGCGGCGAAATTCTCGATAATGCACGCAACGGCATTCCCGTGCTCGGGGATATTCAGGCGGCCATCGCGCATGAGCCCACGATCCCCGACACGCTGATCTACGGCATGGCCCCGTCCGACGGCAAGCTGTCCGCCGAGGATCGCGGCGTCGTGCTCGATGCTATTGCGCTTGGCATGAACATCGTCAGCGGCTTGCATGAATATCTGGGCGATGATCCCGAAATCGCCGCGGTCGCGGCGTTCGGCAATGTCACCATCCGTGATATCCGCAAGCCCCGGCCAGGCAAGGATATGCGCCTCTTTGATGGCAGCGTCGCCGATGTCGTGGCGATCCGCATCGCCGTTCTGGGGACCGATTGCGCGATCGGCAAACGGACGACCGCCACGGTCTTGACCAATGCCCTGAACGCGGCCGGAATCAGCACGGTCCTTATAGGCACCGGGCAGACCGGTCTCATGCAGGGGGCCAAATATGGGGTCGCTATGGATGCCGTGCCACCGCAGTTCTGCTGCGGAGAACTTGAGCGCGTGATCCTTGCCGCATCGCGGGACGAGCGGCCCGAGGTCATCGTGATCGAAGGGCAGGGGGCGCTCAGCCATCCGGCCTTTTGCACCTCCGCCTTCATCCTGCGCGGCAGCCAGCCGCAGGCGGTCATCCTTCAGCACGCCCCGGCGCGCGCGCATCGCTGCGACTTTCCGGGCATGGCCATGCCTGACCCGGCCCAGGAAATCGCGCTGATCGAAGCCTTCGCCGATACAAGGGTAATCGGCGTGACGATCGATCACGAGGACATGACCGAGGCGGATCTGGATGCGACCATCACGCGGTGTCGGCGCGATCTGGCCTTGCCGGTCAGCGATGCCCTCGCCCGACCGGCTGCGGATCTGGTCGCGATGGTTCTCGCGGCCTGTCCCTGCTTGCGGGAAAGTCGCGTCTCGGCCGCGCAATGACCACGCCCCGCATCGAGATCGACCTCGACAAGATTCGCGAGAACACGCGGACCCTGGTCACGCATCTGGCTCGCCGCGGCATCACCTTGACCGGTGTCACCAAGGCCGTTTGCGGATGTCCGGCTCTCGCCGGGGCGATGCTTGCCGGGGGTGCGACAGGTCTGGCCGATGCACGGCTTGCGAATATCCAGCGTCTGCGCCGGGCCGGTCTCACCTGTCCGATCACGATGATCCGCCCCCCGATGCGGAGCGAGGTTCGCCAGATCGTCAGGAATTGCGAGACAAGCTACAATACCGAGCCGGAGATCCTCGCGGCCCTGTCCGAGGCCGCCGTGCGGCGCGGCGTCATCCACAATGTGGTCCTGCTGGTCGAAATGGGGGATATGCGCGATGGCATCCTGCCTGCCCAACTGGTGCGTATCTCGACCTACGTCACCGGTAAACCGGGTCTCGCCTTGAAAGGTATTGCCGCGAATTTTTCCTGCCTCGGCGATGTTGCGCCGGATGCGGCAGCCATGGCCATGCTTTCCGATCTGGCCAATGACATCGAAGGCGCATGTGGTCCGATGCTGGAAACCGTGTCGGGCGGCGCGTCGGCCAATCTGACATGGGCACTCGGTCAAGGGCCACCGGGGCGCATCAACAACCTGCGTCTGGGCTAGGCGATCCTTCTGGGCACCGATCCCGCCCCCGGGCGGCCGATCCCGGGCCTGCACACGGACGCCTTCACGCTCGTGGCAGAGGTAATCGAGGCGAAATGCAAGCCGCTTTGGCAGCCCTCGCCCATGACCGGCGCGGGGCGGGCGATGCCGAGCCTGATCGGGGAGGCCGATGGCCGGACACGCGCTGTCCTCGCGGTCGGCCAACAGGATACCGATCCCGAGGGGCTCGGCTTTGACGCGGGCCTCCGTTTTCTCGGTGCAACCAGCGATCATCTGATTGTCGACAGCAAGGATATGTCTCTACGGGTGGGCAGCGAGGTCCGGATGCGCCTGCGCTATGGCGCGCTCATGCGGGCCATGACCACACCTGCCGTCACAAAATCCTTTCACACCACACCCGCTGTCAAACGAGACGCCGCAAACACCCGTGACAAAGCTATCCCGCGCTGGTGGTATGCGGACAGGCCCGAACCGATCCCGCGCCCAATCCCGGGCCGGATATGACTCTACCCAACCAAACGATGAACCCATGTCTTTCAACGACCTGACAAAGAAGACCGCCGACCTGGACAAGGCGAAATCAGACAAGAAACCGGAAAAGGAAACCGCAACGAAAGCGCCGAACGATCCGCCCCGGAAGCCGGCCCCGAAAGTCTGAACGTCGCTCTCTGCGCCGGCGAGCGAACGTGCTTTCCGGCCAGATTCCGTGTCACGTCACCCCGAATGAGACCCATAGATGAAAACCGAAGTCACCGAGATATACCAACCACCCAGCGCGTTGAATGACACGCCCAAGGAGCGCAATTGCCTTCGATGCAAGGTCAAATTCTGGAGCTCCGGGTTCGGCGAGCGGGTTTGTCGTCGCTGTAAGGGGTTGAGCGCGTGGCGCAATTCGGCCCCCGCCAATCCGGGCACATCCCGCAACCGCTGAACGCATCCCCATGTCCGCCGCATCCCGCATACCGGCAAGGAGGGACCTTCTGCCCAGCCTCGGCAAGCTGTAAACGACGAGGTAACGATCGCGCCGCGATGTGGTCCTCAGCCCGAGCAGACTGATGCCGCGATGCGCCAGGCTCAGGATCCATTGATTTCAGGTCCTTTGCGTGATTCACGGCTCCGAAAACGGAGCGGCGAACATGTCTGATCTCTTCTGGCTGACCGACGCGCAGATGGCGCGTCTGGAGCCCTATTTTCCGAAGTCCCACGGGAAGCCGCGCGTCGATGATCGGCGTGTGCTGAGCGGTATTATCTTCATCAATCGCAATGGGTTGCGGTGGCGCGATGGTGAGGGCCTGAATGCGGAATACGGTTCGCACAAGACCCTGTATAACCGCTGGAAGCGATGGAGCGACAAGGGCGTCTTTGCACGCATCATGGTTGGCTTGGCCGTCGAGCACGGCGAGAAGAAGACGGCCATGATCGACGCGACGTATCTGAAGGCACACCGGACCACGACCAGCCTGGCCGCGAAAAAGGGGGGCGTGGCCGCCTGATCGGGCGCACCAAGGGCGGCATGAACACCAAGCTGCACGCCATCTGCGACAGCCAGGGACGTCCGCTTGACCCTTTTGTCACCGCTGGACAGGTCAGCGACTACATCGGTGCACGGGCATTGCTGGGCGGCTTGCCAAAGGTCGAATGGCTGCTCGGAGACCGAGGCTACGACGCAGACTGGTTCAGAGACGCGTTGAAAGACAAGGGGATACGTGCCTGCATCCCGGGGCGGTCACAGCGCAACAAAACTGTCAAATATGACAAGCGCCGCTACAAACGCCGCAACCGCATCGAGATCATGTTCGGCAGGCTCAAGGATTGGCGGCGCGTCGCAACCAGATACGACAGGTGCCCGAAGGTCTTTCTATCCGCAATCGCACTCGCAGCAACCGTCATCTATTGGCTATGAGTCCTGACCCTAAATGTTCCGGTCTCGATAGCCGTCGTGGCATGACCCCGCAACTCCCGTAGGCTGGGGCCAGGTCACGAGGGTTGATTCATAGTCTCTGCCGCCTGTGTAGGGTGCTGGGCTTGGGTTCAGGCAGTCCCGATTGGCAGGATGACTGGTTTTGTCATGGGCTCCCCGCGCCTCTCTGGCTTCTGGTTCATCCCTTCGACTGACAATCCCCTAATCCCGTTCGGCCTCCTGCGCGCAACCCCGCGTCAGCCCGGGCCGTGTTGGCCGCCTATGGCGTCCTGCCCGCTCCACCCCGGTCCTTTGGGGGTTTCCGGTGTCCATTCTGTCCACCATGCACGCGTCACCCGACGGGCGTTTTCCGGGTCTTGTCGAAGGGACGGTCCCGAAGACAGGAAACACAGGAGCTAATCATGCAAAACATCGTCATCCTCGCCCGGCAACATCGGTCAAAAACCCGAAACCCGCACCACCCAGGGCGGCACCAACATCACCAACTTCAGCCTCGCTACCTCTCGCCGCCGCCTCTCGGAAGGTCGTGTGCTGCGCGACGAGAACGGCTACCGGGTCATGGACACCGAATGGCACCGCATACCTGCTTCAACGGTCTCGGCAAGACGATCGCGGAGCATTGTGAAAAGGGCATGAAGGTCCTCGTCCACGGCCGCATCCACTACACCAAATGGATCGACAGCATGGGGAACGACCGCTACGGCTGCGAGATCATCGCCGAGAAGGTCGACTTCCTGAGCCGCCCGAAGTCGGCCGAGAACGAAAACCCCGAGCTGGTCGACCGCGACGACGAGATCCCGTTCTAAGGAACGGGGTTTCCCCCTCGGGCCCGACGGGGAAACCCGCCGGGTTCGCTACATCGCCGCAAGGCCGCTCGGAGCCGATACACCCATCGCGTCGCCATCTCGAACCATCGCCTTTTCAGCGCCGACGCGGATACCGTGGCCTTCCGCTGGAAGGATTACCGGATCAAGCGCGGCGAGCGGCAAAAGGTGATGCGCCTCGAGACCAGCGAGTTCATCCATCGTATTCGCCACTGTGGCCTGCTGGCCTCCGCGCAACGCAAGGCCAACATCGCCAGAATCCGCCAGCTGCTCGCGGCGACCGCGCTGGACACAGCACCAAGCCCGCCGCAGCTTCCTCCTTGTCAGGGTTTTGCAACGCGGGCCGAAACCGCGCTGACAGCAAATGTCTCAACGCGGCCCGCATCGAAAAACCTTAAACAAACCGCCCTGATGCATTCGCGGCACGATTGGTCACAATCATTATAACCACGTCAAAAGCGGACATCTACGCCGGTTGGCTTCACCAAATCCCATCCTGACATTCGCCGCACTTGCACCCGGCAGGGTTACCTTCAATAGCCAACGTCGAGTTGGTGATGTGGTGGACCGCGCCGGATGGGAGGACTCATGATACCCATTGCCGACTTATCCGCCATTTGCGCTTGTCGCCTGGCCTGGAACAAGAGCCGTTTCGCAAGTGGTCACCCGTACGGCGAAAGCCTTGAAAAATCTGGCCGACAGCTTCTTCGCGGTACCTTGGACGAGCCGACTGCCCAGTTGCGCGAGCTTGCCGCCGATATCGGCATGCGCCTCGTATGTCAGGCAGGTTCCGCCGTCCTGCTCCTGCAGCACGACATCCGCGCCGCCCTTGGCAAAGCCCGCCGTCCCGCCGCTGCCGCTGCCGGCCAGCGTGAACCGCCGGGGCGGTTCTTCGGGGATCAGCGTCACGGTGCCGGAGAACCGCGCCTTGACCGGGCCGACCTTGAGCAACACCTTCGCCTCGAGTTCGGTGTCGGAGTGGCGGACAAGCTCCTCGCAGCCGGGAATGCAGTCTTTCAGCACCTCCACGTCGTTGAGCGCGGCATAGACGTCCTCGCGCGGGGCGGCGATAAATACCTCGTCGGTCAGTTTCATTGGGCTCTCCTCTTAAGCGCTACGGGTCCCGGGGGCGGGTCAGGCGGGCGAGGCGCGCTCGCCCGCCCGGCGTTGGGCCACGATCTCGGCCAGGATCGAGAGCGCGATCTCGTCTGGGGTGATCGCGGCGATGTCGAGACCGGCGGGCGCATGGACCCGGGCCAGCGCGGCGCGGTCCGCGCCCTCGGCGGCGAGACGGTCGCTCAGCGCGGCGAACTTGCGCCGGCTGCCGACGAAGGCCACATATTCCGCCTCGGACGCGACCGCGGCTCGCTGCGCCGGGGCATCGCCCATGCCTTGCGTGGCCACGACGTAGAAGCGAACTGCGCTGTCGGGGGCGTGACCATCCACCACCTCCTCGGCGTCCGGATGCGCGGAGGCTTGGGCCCCCGGCGCGCAGACGATCCGGTGAAAGCCGAAACGGTCCGCGAGGCGGGCAAGCGCGGTCGCCACCGGCCCGCTCCCGCAGATCACCAGCCGCGGAGGCGGGAGGACCGGCTCGACGAACACGTCCATCGAGCCCTTGCTCGGGCACCCGTTGCGCGCGAAATGCACGTCCTCGCGCTCCTCTCCGGCGGTGACGCCACCGGCTTCCAGCAATTCCTCGGGCCGGATCGAGACGAATCGGGGCTGCCCCTCGGCGATCGCCGCGCGTGCGGCGCATCCGATGGCCGAGCGCGCACATCCCCCGCCCAGCCAGCCTGCGCGCAGCGTGCCAGCCTCGTCGATCAGCGCCTTGGCGCCGGGCTTGGCCGAGGTGGCGGCCAGCGTGCGCACCACCGTGGCGACCGCGAAGGGCACTTCGGCGGCGCGCAGCCGCGCCATCTCGGCCTCGAGTTCGGTATCGGCAGGGCGCGACAGGGTCATAGGCGTACGAGCTCCGGCTCCAACGCGGCGAGGTCCGCGAGCATCGTCGCCGGTGCGAATAGGTCGAGATGCGGCAGCGCCGCGGCCATGCCCCGCGCCACCGGCTCGTAGCCCTTCCAGCCCTTCAGCGGGTTGAGCCAGATGATCCGGCAGCCGCGCCGCCTGATCCGGGCGAGCGCGGCCCCGACCTCCTCGGGGTCGGCGCTGTCATAGCCGTCCGACAGGATCAGCACCACCGTGCGCCCATTGACCAGCCGCCGCGCATAACTGCGCGAGAAGTGATCGAGCGATGCGCCGATGCACGAGCCGCCGCCGAACCCATCGGCCAGCAGGCTCAGCCGGTTGAGCGCCCGCAGCGCATCGGTCTCGCGCAGGGCATCGGTGATCCGCACCAGCCGGGTATGAAAGAGATAGGCGTCGGTATCGGGATCGGCGCGCATCAGCCCCGAGAGAAACGCGAGGAAGGGCCGCGCATAGACTGTCATCGACCCCGACACGTCGCACAGCGCGGTGATGCGCACGGGACGGTCCGGACGCTTGCGCCGCTCCAGCCGCAGCGGCTCGCCGCCGGTGCCGAGACTCTTGCGGATGGTGCGCCGCAGATCGATCGTGCAGCCCCGGCGTGCCGCCTTGCGCCGCCGCGAGCGGTGGTCGCGCAGCGCCCGGCCCAGCCGTTCGGCGACCGTCTCGGCCTCGGCCACGTCGGCGGGGCTGACGACCTCGCGCAGGTCGGTCGTCATCAGGTTGCGCCGCCCCGAGGCGATAAGCCGCCCGCTGCCCTCGGCGTCGGTCTCGCCGTCGTCATCGGGGCTTTCGGCGCGGCCCGAGGCGGTGCTTGTCGCGCGGTCGTCGTCCACCCCCGGGGCGCGCACAAGGTCGGAGCGCGCGGAGGTCGCGTCGGCCGTCACCCGCAGGCGCACCCGCCCGTCATTGAGCCAGAAGGCATCGTAGAACTCGTCGAAGCGCGTCACCTCGTCGGCAGAGCCCGCGCACACCGCCTTGAGTGCGCGGCGCGTCATTTCCGGATCGGCGGCGCAGACATGCTCGAGCGCGCGCAGCGCCGTCTCGGCCTCAGCGACGCCTAACCCGAAGCCATGCGCGCGCAGGTGGGCAAGAAACCCGGTGATGCGCGCCGCCACGCCCGGGTCGCGCGCGGCAAAGCGGGCGACGCGGCTCATGCCGCCCTGCCCACCAGCCGTGCGGCTACCTTGGGCGGAATCGCCGCGCGGTCGCCCTCGGTCTTGAGAAGCGTGGCCATCGTGGCGTGCAGCACCGCCGGGTCGGCGCTGAGATCGGCCACCCCGAGCCCGGCCACGGCGGCGGCGAAGTTCAGCATCTCGGCCACGCCCGGCACCTTCTCGAGCCGTTCCCGGCGAATCGCCTGCACGAAGCCGACGATCTGCGCCGCGAGCCGCGCCTCGACCTCGGGCGCGCGGGCGTGCAGGATGGCCAGCTCGGTCTCGCGGTCGGGATAGGCGACGTGCGCGTACATGCAGCGCCGGCGCAGCGCGTCCGAGAGATCGCGCGTGCCGTTCGAGGTCAACACCACACGGGGAATGCTGCGCGCCGTGATCGTGCCGAGCTCGGGAACCGTGATCTGGAAATCCGAGAGTACCTCGAGCAGGTAGGCCTCGAATTCCTCGTCGGCGCGGTCGATCTCGTCAATGAGCAGCACCGGTGCCTCGGGTTGGCGTATGGCCTGCAGCAGCGGACGCTCCAGCAGGAATTCCTCGGAAAAGATGCGCCGCTCCACCGCCGTTCCGGTCTCGCCGTCCTCGGCGGCGGCGCGGATCGCCAGGAGCTGTTTCTGGTAGTTCCACTCGTAGATCGCGTGCGCCGCGTCCAGCCCCTCGTAACACTGGAGCCGGATCAGCCGCGTCCCCTCGGCCGCCGCGAGCGCGCGGGCGACCTCGGTCTTGCCCACCCCGGCCGCCCCTTCGAGCAGCAGTGGTCGTCCGAGAGAGATGGACAGGTGCAGCGCCATCGCCAGGTCGGGCGCGGCGATGTATCCCTGCCCGGCAAGCCCGTCCTGCAGTGCGCTCCAGTCCTTCATGTCAAACCTCCCCGGTCGTTGAGCGCGGGTCCGTCAGCCACTGCGATCATCCGTGCAGGCCCAGCTCGTGGGCCACCTTCCAGATGCGCCAGTGATCGTGCGGCATGTGGCTGTGGCGCAGCCCGAAGGCGCGGAAGGCGTCGTGCACCGCGTTGGAGAAGGCCGGCACCCCGCCCACGTTCGGACTCTCGCCGACACCCTTGGCCCCGATCGGGTGATGGGGGCTCGGCGTCTCGGTGAAGGCCGTGGTGTAGGTTGGCGTCTCCCAGCTTGTGGGCATGAAGAAGTCCATCAGCGTGGCCGTCTTGATGTTGCCGAGATCGTCATAGGCGATCTCCTGCCCCATCGCGATGGCGAGCGCCTCGGTCAGCCCGCCATGCACTTGCCCCTCGATCACCATCGGGTTGATCCGCGTGCCGCAATCGTCGAGCGCGTAGAACTGCCGGATCTCGTGCTCGCCGGTATCCACCTCGATCTCCATCACGCAGATATAGGCACCGAACGGATAGGTCATGTTGGGCGGATCGTAATAGCTGACCGCCTCGAGCCCCGGCTCGACGCCGGGGATCGCCTGATTGTAGGAGGCAAAGGCGATCTCGGCCATGGTCTTGAAGCGCTCCTGCGCACCCTTGACGGCAAAGCGGTCCACGTCCCATTCCAGATCGTCTTCGTGTACCTCGAGCAGGTAGGCGGCGATCATCTGCGCCTTGGCGCGAATCTTGCGCCCGGCCATCGCCGCGGCGGCCCCTGCCACCGGCGTGGAGCGCGAGCCATAGGTGCCCAGCCCATAGGGTGCGGTGTCGGTGTCGCCTTCCTCCACGGTGATCGAATCCGAGGAGATGCCGATCTCGGACGCGAGGATTTGCGCAAACGTCGTGGCGTGGCCCTGGCCCTGGCTGATCGTGCCCAGCCGCACGATGGCCGATCCTGTCGGGTGGATGCGAATCTCGCAGGAGTCGAACATACCCATCCCAAGGATGTCGCAGTTCTTCATCGGGCCCGCCCCCACGATCTCGGTGAAATGGGTGAGGCCGATGCCCAGCAGCTTGCGCGTCTCACCGCGCTTGAACGCCTCGACCCGCTCGGCCTGCTCGCGACGCAGCCCTTCGTAATTCACCGCCTTGAGCGCCTTGTTCCAGGCGGTGTGATAGTCGCCCGAATCGTATTCCCAGCCCAGTGCCGACTGGTAGGGAAACTGGTCCTCGCGGATGAAGTTCCTGGCCCGCAATTCGGCCGCGTCCATGCCCAGTTCGATGGCCAGCACCTCGATCATGCGCTCGATCATGTAGGCGGCCTCGGTCACGCGGAAGGAACAGCGATATGCCACGCCCCCCGGTGCCTTGTTGGTATAGGCCCCGTCCACGGCGACATAGGCCACCGGGATATCATAGCTGCCGGTGCAGATATGGAAGAACCCGGCGGGAAACTTCGTCGGGTCGGCGCAGGCGTCGAACGCGCCGTGATCGGCGGTGACGTGGCAGTGCAGGGCGGTGATCCGACCGTCCTTCGTGGCGCTGATCCGGCCCTTCATCCAGTAGTCGCGGGCAAAGGCCGTGGACATCAGGTTCTCCATCCGGTCCTCGACCCATTTCACCGGGCTGCCTGTAACGATGGAGGCGACGATCGAGCAGACATAGCCTGGGTAGACCCCGACCTTGTTGCCAAAGCCGCCGCCGATATCGGGCGAGATCACGCGGATGTTGTGCTCCTCGATGCCCGACAAGATCGACGCCACGGTACGTACCACATGCGGTGCCTGGAACGTGCCCCACAGGGTGAGTTTGCCGTTGACCTTGTCCATCGAGGCGACGCTGCCGCAGGTCTCGAGCGGGCAGGGATGGGTGCGGTGGTAATAGATCATCTCCTCGGCCACCACCTCCGAGCTTTCGATCGCCTGTTCGGTGGCCGCCTTGTCGCCCTCCTCCCACAGGAAGATGTGGTTGTGATGGCGGCGGGGGCCGTGGGAACCGGGGGCCTCGGGGTCAAGGTCCTCGCGCAACACAACGTCGCTCTGGAGCGATTCGAACGGGTCGGTGATGACCGGCAGTTCCTCGTACTCGATCTCGACGAGATCGACCGCGTCGGCGGCGACGTAGCGGTCGCGCGCCACGACAAAAGCCACCTCCTGCCCCTGAAACAGCACCTTGCCGTCGGCCAGCACCATCTGCTTGTCCCCCGCGAGGGTGGGCATCCAGTGCAGGTCGAGCGGGCGCAGATCGTCCGCCGTCAGCACAGCCACCACGCCGGGCAGTTCCAACGCGGCAGAGGCGTCGATGGACGTGATCCTGGCATGGGCATGGGGCGAGCGGACGAAATCGCCGAACAGCATACCCGGCAGGTTGATGTCGTCGATGTAATTGCCCTTGCCCTGGGTGAAGCGGGCATCCTCTACGCGTCGGCGCGCATGGCCGAGGCCCTTGAGCTTGCCGCGGCGTTCCTCGCGGCCCTCCGGGGTCATGTCGTTCATTGTGCCGCCTCCCTGGCTGCGTTCAGTTCCGCCGCCGCCGCAAGAATGGCGCGGACGATGTTCTGGTATCCCGTGCACCGGCAGAGATTTCCGGCCATGCCAAAGCGCACCTCCTCCTCGGTCGGGTCCGGGTTCTCCTGGAGCAGGCGGTGCGCGCGGGTGATCATCCCCGGCGTGCAAAAGCCGCATTGCAGCCCGTGATGCTCGTGGAACATCCGCTGCAGCACGTGCAGGTCGTCCGGCGTGCCGAGACCCTCGATGGTGGTGATCTCGGCCCCGTCGGCCTGCGCGGTGAAAACCGTGCAGGATTTCACCGACTTGCCGTTCATGTCCACGGTGCAGACGCCGCAATGGGTCGTCTCGCAGCCGATATGCGGCCCCGTCAGCCCGAGCCGCTCGCGCAGCACGTGGATCAGGAGTTCGCGCGGCTCGGCCAGCACCTCTCGCGGCGCGCCGTTCACGGTGAGTTTTATGTGCATCTTGTCGCTCATGCTGTCCTCCCTCAGGCGCGGGCCCATGCCCGCGCGATGGCGCGGCGCAGGATCGTGCCGGCCACGTGGCGCTTGAATTCGATCGGTCCGCGGGAATCCTCCTGCGGGTCGATTTCGGCGCTCATCGCCGCCACCGCCGCGTCGCAGGCGGCCGCGTCGCAGGCCGTGCCGATCAGCGCGTCGGCGGCGGCCTCGGACCAGACGGGCACGTCGCTGAGGTTGGTCATCGCCACCGAGGCGCGGATCACCCGCCCGTCCTGCGCGTTGATCAGCACCGCCGCCGCGGCTGTGGCGTAATCCCCGATCTTGCGCTTCTGTTTCTCGTAGGCATAGCCTCCGGTCGGGGCGGCAAAGGTGATGCGCGTGAGGATTTCCTCGTCCGCGCGGTCGGTCATGTAGGCAGCCCCGTAGAAGTCGCGCGCGGCGACCTCGCGGTTGCCCTCCGGCCCCTCGAGGGCAAAGCGCGCATCCAGGCATTGCATCAGCCCCGGCATGTCGTTGCCCGGGTCGCCATTGGCGAGGTTGCCGCCGATCGTGCCCATGTAGCGCACTTGCGGATCGGCAATCAGCAGCGCGGCCTCGCGCACGATCGGCACACCCTGCGCCAGCCCCTCGTGCGTGATAAGTTCATGCTGCGTGACCATCGCGCCGATCCGGACGATGCCGTCCGCGATGCTGAGCTCCTTGAGTTCGGCCACGTCCTGCAGATCGACGAGGTGCTCGAGATGGGCCATGCGCAGCTTCATCATCGGGATGAGGCTGTGCCCACCGGCGATGACGCGCGCATCGTCGCCACGCTCGGACACGATGCGAATCGCCTCCGCCACACTGGGCGGTCGGTGATACTCGAATGCTGACGGTATCATTTTGTCCTCCCTGACGGGGCCGTGTCGGCCCATGCAGGTCAGGCTGGATCAGGGCAGGTGGCGGGGGCGAGCGGGGGCGCACGGATGTCGCGCTCGTCTTCACCAAATGCGACGATGGCGCACGAACGGCGTATGCACCCGCAGAAAATCGCAATCTGCCCCGCTCAGACCCCGAACATCGCACGCACCGCCGACAGGCGCGAGCGGCTGACAGGTGCCTTGGCGATGGCCCCGCCGCCCTCGAAGAACACCACGCCGGTGTCCTTCTTGCGCTCGAAACCCGAGACGTGGAGCGGGTTGACGATATAGCTGCGATGGGTGCGGATCATGCCCGTGCCCGGCAACCGCCGCTCGATCTCGGACATCGACCACGGCGAAAGGGCACGCTGTGCGCCGAAATAGATCACGGTGTAATGGCCCTCCGCCCGGATCGCCGCCACCATCCGCGCCTCGACGAAATGGATGCGCCCGTCCTTCTCGTAGGGGATGCGGGCGTCGCCAGAGGCAGGCGCGGGCGCGCTCTCCAGTGCCTCCGGCCCGGCGGCGGCGGGGACGGGTATGTCGGCACCCGTCTGCCCGTCCTTGAGCGCGGCGACGGTCGCCCCGGTCATGAGAAACGCGCCCGAGATCAGGAACACCGCCAGCGTAACCCCGAAGGCGAGCGTGTCGTTGCTGATGCGCGGCCCGTCCGCACCCGCCTGCTCGACGATGGTGAACTGCGTGCCCGCCATCGCCGTAAAATGCACGGCGAATACCGCCACGCCGAAACCCAGCGTGCCGAACACGATGCTGCGGGTGTCGCGTCTGACATAGGCCATCCAGAACGCGGCCACCGCCAGTGCCACCGACAACCCCACCGCCGCGGCGATGCCGCCCACCGAATAGACCGGGCGGCACAGCTCCATCCCCGACATGCCGGTGTAGTGCATCGCCGGAATGCCCAGCCCCACCAGAACGCCCGCCATGACGATGCGCGGGCGCGTACGCCGCCCGAAATGCATTAGCAGCAACGCCAGCCCCACGATCAGGATCGCGATCAGCGCCGAGATCATGGTGGTCAGCGCGTCGTAATAGAACAGGATCGGCAGCTCGAGCCCGAGCATTGCCACGAAATGCATAGACCAGATGCCGCCGCCAAGCGCAAAGGCCGACATTGCGACGACCAACTGCCGCCGCCCTGCGGGCAGGGCCGAGGCCCCGCGCGTCAGCGTCAGCCCGGTGAACCCCGCCATCAGCGCGACGGCGAGCGAGGTGATGACCAGCAGCGGATCGTGTGAATAGGCGACGATGTCTCGGGCCCTCCCTCCCAAGAAAGCTCCGCGAACAATAGAATACCACCGCGGGCCGAATTTCCAGTCGACATTTTTGTGATCCGTCCCTTCCATTGTGAACGGCGCGGCTTCGGCACGGTCGTTGACGCTGGCTCGAAAGCCCCGGAGAAGGCCATGAAGCCGCTCGCAAGTTAGCGCCTAATGTGGCAGTATTCGACTGCGCACGCGCCGTCGCTCAGTGCGTGTTGGTCGAGAATGCGCTCGAGACCGCAGGTCGCGGGTGAGCTACTCGCCATCCCTTGGACAGGATCTGGCGTAAATTAAGCTACTCTTTGCACCTGCTGATCGGGTTTGGTTTCGTTTTCCCAGCCAATGGACCATGGCTGGCGGTCTGACGCCAAGGGCTGAGTGCGGGCGTTGGTGATTGTAGAAGGTCATCCCTCTCCGGATTCCGGCCTTGGCTTCTGATCCGGTCTCTTAGGCATGCAGGTAGACGCATTCGTATTTCAGCGTCCGCCATAGCCGCTCGATGAAGATGTTGTCGAGGAACCGGCCTTTCCCATCCATCGAGATGGAGGTGTCAGAGGAAACCGGCTTGAGCGGGGCAGGGCGCGCGTAGTCTGCGGCGATGACCCAGAAGCGCAGCCCGTTCCGATATTTCAAGACGTCACCCGAGATCATCCGCCTCACGGTGATGATGTATATTCGCTTCCCTCTGTCGCCTCGGAACGTGGAGGACCTGTTGCACGAGCGGGGTGTAGAGGTGAGCCACGAGACGGTGCGGTACTGGTGGAACAGGTTCGGACCGATGTTCGCGGCCGAGATCCGGAAGTGCCGGGTGCAGGGCATGCGGTCGAGCCGGTCGCGCTGGCATCTGGACGAGATATTCGTGAAATCTACGGCAAGCAGCACTACCTGTGGCGGGCCGTCGACCATGAGGGGGAGGTACTGGAGAGCTTTGTCACGGTCACACGGGACAAGGCTGCGGCGTTGAAATTACTCACGAAATCGATGAAGCGGCACGGTCGACCCGTGGACGTGGTGACGGATCGTCTCCGCAGCTACGGTGCCGTCCTGAAGGAGATGGGGCGGGGCGACGATCGCGAGATGGGGCGGTGGACGAACAACCGTGCCGAGAATTCACACTTGCCATTCCGAAGACGGGAGCGGGCGATGCAGCGCTTCCGGCAAATGCGATGTCTGCAGAAATTCGCCTCCGTTCATGCCACGGTTCACAACCACTTCAACCAGGAACGCAGCCTCTCCTTCCGCTCGATCTTCAAGCAGAACCGTGCCGCCGCCCTCGCCGAGCGGCGCGGCCTTTTCGCGGCCTGAAGGGTCAGCCTGCCTGCCCTTGCGGAGACCGCGTCGCATTAGTCTGACAGCACCTTGGCATCGCCTACAGGCAACCTGACGGACGCCTCGAACCCCGAGGACGTGCCGGGACGCGGTGATCTGAGGACAAGAGGGCTTTCGATGCGATCGGCTATGGCGGCGACGATCGCGAGGCCCAGCCCGCTGCCATCTGCACTTGCGCCCGCGCGCTCGAAGCGGGCTGTGAGCCGATCCAGAGTTTCAGGTGGCAGGACGGGCCCGTCGTTTGCGACGATCAACCGGCCATCCGGCGTCAAGGTCACGTCGACCGGGGCGGCGTCCGAGCCATGACGCAGAGCGTTCTCAACGAGGTTTCGACACAGAATGCCGAAGACGTCGGGATCTAGGTCCGACATGACCGGCGTCTCCGGCAGTTTCAACGCGATGCGGCCAGGCGCTCCCGTTTGGGCAACATCCTCGACCACCAGCTGCGCGACGATCCTGAGATCCGAGCACAGGTCAAGGCGAAGCTGTCCGCCTTCGGCGCGTGTGAGCTGCATGAGATGTTCGGACAGCCGGGTCAGTCGCTTGAGAGTGCCTTCGATGTCGGCCGCCCGCGCCCGGGCGGCATGGTCGCGCGTTTCCGACTGCAGGCGCTGGGCCTGCGCGATGGCGCCGGCCAAAGGCGTGCGAAGTTCATGCGCGGCGTTCGCAGCAAAGCTCCGTTCGGCATCAAAGGCGGCCCTCAGCCGGTCGAGCAGCCTGTTCAGGGTGGCAGCCACAGGAGTGATCTCGGACGGGATGTCATCGTCTGGAACCGGTGACAGGTCCCGGGCATTGCGCGCATCCAGTCGTTCGCCGAAGCGCCGCAGGGGTGCGAGGCTCGCCTTTACGGCGAAAACTATGGACAGCAGCGCCAGGGGCACCACGATCAGCAGGGGCAGCCCCAGACCCATCTGTATCTCGCGCGCGACGGACGCGCGGTGCTCAAGCGGCTCGGCCACCGTGATCCTGACGGTCCCTTGCAGCGCGTCTTCGTTGTAAAGCCGATGGGTCGCGGTCTGGCGGAAGCCCGGGCCGTCATAGTCCGGAAAAATCGCCACGTCCGTAGCGTGCGACCGAAGCAGGATGCGACCATCGGCGTCCCGCACGATGTAGCTGAAGAGCTCGTCATGCTCGCGGATCGTGCCAAGCCGCTGCGTGATGCCATCCTCTTCGCGCCCGACGATATCCACGACAGCCAGCGGCAACAGGCGCTGCGCGGTTTCCTGCAGCGCGGAGTCGAAGACCTCGTCCATCTCGCCGCGCAGGATCAAAGCCGTCACGGAGGCGGCAGCGATCCACAGCACGGTCAACAGAATGCCGAGCAACAGTCCGAGCCGGGCCTGAAGGCTGCGCGGCAGCCTCATGGCTTGCCCAAGCGGTAGCCCATGCCGCGCTCGGTCTCGATGATCTGGGGCCCCAGCTTCTTGCGCAGGCGGCTGACATGGACCTCGATGGTGTTGCTCTCCACCTCGGTGTCGAAGGCGTAGAGCTTCTCTTCCAGCTGCGTCTTTGACAAAAGCTGCCCGGGGCGGGTCAGGAACGCCTCGAACAGCGCCCATTCGCGTGCGGTCAGCGCGACCGGCTTGCCCTCGCGGTGGATGCTGCGGGCTGCAAGGTCGATGTTCAGTGCGCCATGGCTGACGATCGGGTTCGGATTGCCAGTGTAGCGCCTGGCGACCGAGCCGATGCGCGCCGACAATTCCGACAGGTCGAACGGCTTCACGAGGTAGTCGTCGGCCCCGGCATTCAAGCCTTCGATCCGGCCCGACACCTGGTCGAGCGCGGTCAGGATGATCACGGGCGTCACGTCGCCGCGCGCGCGCAGGGCCTTGAGGAAGCCGATGCCGCGACCATCGGGCAGCATCAGGTCGAGCAACACGAGATCGTAGGTGGCGCCGGCCATGGCATCTCCTGCCGCATCCAGCCGCGTGACCCAATCGACCGACTGCCCGTCGCCTGCGATCTGGTCGCGTATGGCGGCGCCCAGAACCGTGTCGTCCTCGATCAGCAGGATACGCATGTTGGTCCCGTTCCTTTTCCGATGACCCTGTCATGATCTGTCAGGCTGACGCAAAGCTGACACCGCCGGGCCCCGAGCTTCAGGCTCCCGTCAGCTTCGCCGCGCATGTGTTGCATCAAGAGGCGTGCCAACAGGAGTTTGCCCCATGAAGAAGACATTGACAATTCTCGGCTTCCTCGCGGTCTTTCCGGCTGGAGTGGCGCTTGCGGATGACGACTGCTTCGTGCCGATGGCGGACTGGCAACCGAGGGACGCCGTTCAGCGCCTCGCCGAAGACAACGGCTGGACGGTGCGCCGCATCAAGATCGACGACGGCTGTTACGAGATCGACGGTCGCGATGCCGAGGGGCGCCTGATCGAGGTGACGGTTCATCCCGCCACGCTGGACGTTATCGAGTTCGAATACGAGGATGACGAGGACAAGGACGATCGCCCCCGCCGGGACCGGCAGGAACGAAACGATGACTGATCTGGCGCAGCCCGCAAGGAATGGCGGCCTGGGGCCAGTCCGGTCGGGCGTTCCCTGGACCACAGCACTTGGCAACCTCCTCAATCTGTCTGGCCCCTTGCTGGTCGCCCCGCTCTGCGTTCTGGCGGGGCTACTCGGCTTTACCACGTATGCGTCCTATGGTTCGGATGCAGCCCTCGGGATTGCCGTCGGGGCCGCGGCGGTTGTCGCGATGGCGCAGACCCTGATCCTCGCCGCACGCCCGCGTCTGCTGGAGCCGTTGTTCGGCGGGCTTGACCGCATGTACCGGGTCCACATGTGGCTGGGAATCTCCGCGATGGTCCTGATGATCCTGCACCAACAGATCGAGCCCGATTTCGAGCGGACGGTGCGCGAGACCGGGCTGGGGGAGCTGGCCGAGGAGGCAGGCGAGGTCGCCTTCAACGCGTTGCTCGTGCTGATCGCGATCAGCTGGTTCCGACGACTGCCATTCATGCCACTGGAGATTCCCTATCAGTTATGGCGGTTCAGCCATCGGTTCATGGGCGTCCTGTTCGCAATCATCGTGTTTCACCAGTTCTTCGTCGATATGCCTACCGGGGTTGATCCGTCGCTGTCTGTGATGCTGAACACCTTCGGTCTCGCTGGGGTGAGCGCTTGGGTCTACACCGAATTTGTCGCACCGCGCCTGCGGCGCAGGGAGTTCACGGTCAGCGATATCAGCCGACACGATGACACCACGGCGGTGATGCTCAGCCCCAAGGGGCGGACCATGCGCTGGCGACCGGGGCAGTTCGTCTTCTTCCGCGCGCCGGATGCGGGTTTTTCCGAACCGCACCCGTTCACGATCGCCAGCGCCCCACGCCCGGATGGTGCGCTGACCCTGTCGATCAAGGGGCTCGGTGGCTGGACCCGGCGCCTGCCTGACGCCCTTCGGACCGGGATGCGCGTGCAGGTCGAGGGCCCCTACGGCCGGTTCGACTTCCGCAAGGGTGGCGCGCGCCAGATCTGGCTAGCGGGCGGCATCGGCATCACGCCGTTCCTGGCGTGGGCGGAAAGCCTGACCGAGACAGAGCGGCGAACCATTCACCTTGTTCATTGTGTTGGAACACCCGAAGAGGCGATCGGGGTGGAAACCTTGCAAGCGGCAGCGGCGCGCAACCCGAGGTTCAGCTATCAGCTGGTCGCAACCGCGCGCGATGGGCGCCTGACGGCCGAGCGTCTGACCGAGATGGCACCGTTCGCGATCCGCGATGCCGATCTGTGGTTCTGTGGCCCGAAGGGACTGAAAGACGCGATCTTGAAGGGGCTGAAGGCACGGGGCCAGACACCGCGACGTGTCCGCTTCGAGCATTTCGAGTTCGCCTGACGCGCAGCGCACCGGTTCGGCACGCGCGTCATGCGGCCCGCGTGCCCATCTTTCCGCCCCGCCAGATCGGCGGGGCGTTTTTCTTCCTGACGGCAAGCTGAAGCGGGAATCGCCACACCGTCAGGAAGGCCTCAGGTCGGGTCTGCACATCGGTTTCATCAAACGAAAAGGAGACCCTCCCATGCGAAAGACCCTCACCCTTCTTGTCACCTCCACCGCGCTGACCGCCGTGATCGGCACGACCACCTGGAGTGCGATGAACGCCGTCGCCGATGAAAGCCCTCGGCCCTTCGCGGCGCTCTATCAGGACGCGGCACAGTCGTTGCCCCTCATCCTCGCCAGTGGTGACGATGACGATGATGACGATGATGATGAATACCGCGGCTCGCGGCGTGATCACGACGACGACGACGATGATGATGACGACGATGACTGCGACGACGATGACGACGACGACTGCCGCGGCAGCGCCCGCAATCCCGCGCCCGCCGGCACCGTTGCCCCACCGCAGAACGGGCTGTTCGGAAACGGCGCCCCACCGCAGGTCAAAGTGAACTGAGCCTCTTCCACGCATCTCGCACACAAGGACCAAACCGATGAAATCGCTTCTTGCGACACTTGCGCTGACCACGGCGCTGACACTTCCCGGCCTCGCCATGGCGCGCCCGGTGACGTTGACCACCACTCTCAACTCATACGGTGGCGATGGCGCCTATCTCGCGCTCTACGTCACCGACGCCTCGGGTGCCTACATAGGCAGCCTCTGGATGGCCGGGGCCAAGTCGAAATACTACGAGCACCTGACCGACTGGTACCGCGCAACCGGCGGCGACACCGCACAGGTCAACGGCATCACGGGCGCAAGCGTGGGCGCGGGTCGCAGCCTCGAGATCACGCTCGACCTTGCCGATGCGCTGTTCGACGCGGGCTATACCCTGCACATCGACGCCGCCGTCGAGGACATGCGCGACAGCCCGAACGAAATCGCGGTGCCGCTGACGACGACCGGCGCGGGCATGGCCACCACCGGGCGTCGCTATGTCGCCAGCTTTGCCTACGACATGTGAGGTGACTTGCCATGATCCGTGCTCTTCATCGCTGGCCGGGTCTTCTGGCCCTGGCTCTCATCACGGTGCTGACGCTCAGCGGCGCGGCCCTGTCGGTCTTCCCGGCGGCCGAGCGTCTGACGGCGCCGCAAGCAGCGACGGGCCTGACTGTCGCTGCGCTGGCGACGCGCATTCAGGCCGTCTATCCGGGCGTCGAGCAGATCCGCCGCGCACCCTCGGGACGGATCACCGCCTACTGGTTCGATCAGGGTGCACCGGGTGCCGCCGTGATCGACCCTGCCACTGGCCAGGGCGTGGCCTCCGCCGACCCGAACCAGACGCAACGCTGGCTGACCAACCTGCACCGGTCGCTGTTCCTCGGCGACGGGGGCCGCATCGCCATGGCCGTGGGCGCTGTGGCGATGCTGGTCCTTTCGTTCAGCGGCGCGATGCTGGTTGCGCGGCGCGCGGGCGGTTGGCGCCACTGGTTCACAGCACTTCGCGGGCCGCTTGCCGGGCGGTTGCACGTTGAAATCGCGCGGGTCGCGGTCGTTGGCCTTGTCCTGTCTTCCACCACTGCATTGTGGATGACGGCCTCGACCTTCGATCTGCTCCCCAGTGGCGGCACCGCACCGGCCCTTGCTGTCGAGGTCAGCGGCGAGACGGGCGTGGCGCTCATGATGATGCCAACGCTCGGCGACACACCCGTCGCGGACCTGCGCGAACTCAGCTTTCCCTATCCCGGTGACGCGACCGACGTCTTCACGCTGAAGACGGATCGGGGCTCCGGCTATCTTGATCAGGGCACCGGGGCTCTTCTGGGCTGGTCTGACCTGACAGGGTGGGAGCACGTTTTTGAGACCATCTATATGCTGCATACGGGTCAAGGCGCCGCGACTCTCGGGCTGGTTCTGGGGATCATGGCGCTCGGCGTGCCCGTGATGGGCGGAACGGGCGTGCTCATATGGCTCGCCGGGCGGCGCGGCCGTCCGCGCATTCGGGGTAACCAGGCCGCCGGCCGGGCCGAAACGATCCTGCTCGTCGGCAGCGAGGGTGGCAGCACCTGGGGCTTCGCCGCGGCACTTCGCGCCGCGCTGAGCCGCGCCGGGCAGAGCGTGCACGCAGCCCCGATGTCGACCTTCACGCCGGACCGCTACGCCCGCGCCGAACGGATCATTGTGCTGGCCGCGACCTATGGCAACGGCGATGCACCGGCTTCGGCCAAGGGTTTCCTGGACCGCCTTGCGAACCTCGACCGCGCCCCCGAGGCCGCCCTTGCCGTTCTCGGCTTCGGTGATCGCAGCTTTCCGGCCTATTGCGCCTTCGCCAAGGCCGTGTCCGAGGCTGCCCGTGCAAAGGGCTGGTCCGAGCTTCTGCCGCTGGACACCATCGACCGCCAGTCACCGCAGGACTTCGCGCGCTGGGGCCGCACCCTCGGACAGGCGCTGGGCATCGACCTCGAGCTGGCCCATCAGCCGGGTCTGCCCACGACCGAGACGCTCACGTTGATCTCGCGTCGCGACTACGGCGCCGAAGTGCAGGCCCCGACCGCAATCCTGCGCTTTGCCCTCCCGAACGCCACCCTCTGGCAGCGGCTGCGAGGGGCGGGCTTCGCGCGCTTCACCGCGGGCGACCTGATCGGCATTCTGCCCGAGGGATCGCCCGTGCCGCGCCTCTACTCACTCGCCTCCGCGCGCCGCGACGGCTTCGTAGAGATCGTGGTGAAGAAACAGCCAGGCGGACTGTGTTCCGGCCAACTGACCGCGCTGGAACCCGGGCAGACCGTCACCGCCTTCCTGCGTCGCAATCCGGGCTTCCAGCCGGGAAAAGGCCGTGCGCCACTGATCCTGATCGGCGCTGGAACCGGGATCGGTCCCCTGGCCGGGTTCTTGCGCGGCAACACCCGGCACCGGCCCATCCACCTCTTTTTCGGAATGCGTCACCCGGACAGCGACTTCCTCTACGGTGAAGAGATGCCCATCTGGCAAGACGACGGTCGTCTGGCCCGGCTTGTCACCGCCGTCTCGCGCGGGGCGCGCCCGCACTACGTTCAGGACGCGCTGCGCGGCGAGGCTGTCGAAGTGGCCCGGCTGATCAGGGATGGCGCGCGGGTGATGGTCTGCGGCGGGCGCGACATGGTTGCGGGCGTCGCCGAAGCGCTGGCTGAAATCCTTGCTCCCACCGGGCTCTCGCCCGCAGTGCTGAAAGCCGAGGGACGCTATGTCGAAGATGTCTACTGAACCGATGCGCCACGCCCTGAACGGCCCGACCATGGGCACGCGCTGGTCTGCGCTTTTCTTCGCGCAAGCGGGTTTCGATCAGGAGCCGGTTCGCGCAGCGCTACAGGTCGCCGTCGATGAGGTGGACGCGCAGATGTCCACCTGGAAGCCCGACAGCGACCTCATGCGGCTGAACGCGGCGCCGGTGGGCGCATGGGTGGCAGTGCCGGATCGGCTCGGGCAGGTTCTGCGGCTCGGCCTCGAGATCGGGTGTGCCTCTGGAGGAGCCTTCGATATCGGCATGGGCGACGCGGTGACGGCCTGGGGTTTTGGGCCGCTTGCGGCGACCCCCGACCATATCCGCGCCGCGATGAGGACCGATCGGGTGCCCACGCATGACGCGCTGGAGATCGACGCGGGCAACGGTCTTGTCCGAAAGACGTCACCGGTTGCACTGGACGTGAACGGCATCGCGAAAGGGTATGGCGTCGACCGAATGGCCGAGACGCTCGCAGCGCATGGCATCGACGACGCACTCGTCGGCATCGACGGCGAAATGCGCGCGCTCGGGCTTCGGCCAGACGGCGAGGCCTGGACCATCGCGGTCGAGGCCCCGGACGAGGGTCGCCGCGCGCCCCATTCCATCCTGGCACTTCAGGACGCCTCCGTGGCGACCTCGGGAGACTATCGCCACTGGATCGAGGTTCAGGGCCGCCGCCTGTCACACACCATGGACCCGAACCGCGGCGCGCCCGTGCTCGTGTCGCCCGCCTCGGTCACGGTGGTGGCAAAGACATGTGCCGAGGCGGACGCCTGGGCGACGGCGTTCATGGTGAAAGGAAGCTTGGAGGGCGGGCAATTGGCGCGTAGAAGTAATTTGAGTGCCCTCTTCATTGAGCGTGAGGGCACTCTGCTTCGCGAAACTCGAGCGGGACGGCTGTTCGAGACCCGTCCAGACCCCGGGCGCGAGGCTGACGCCGGGAATTGCACCAGATGACATCCTCGCTTCATGACCGCCTGAACGTCGCCCTGTTGGGCTTGGCCTTGCTCGGTCTGGTGTCCGGTCTTGCATTTTGGCTGGTGGCGCAGCCGGATTTTGCCATGATCGCGTGGACGGCAGGTGTCGTCCCAGTCCTTGCGGCCCTCAGCGTCGAGATCGTGCGCAGCCTCTCGAAGGGCGAGGTCGGGCTCGACATCGTGGCGGCGCTGTCGATGTCGGCAGCACTTCTATTCAGCGAGACGCTTGCGGCCGCGGTGATCGCGTTGATGTACTCGGGCGGTACCTTCCTGGAAAGCTTCGCGCAGGGTCGCGCCCGGCGCGAGATGAGCGATCTCTTGTCCCGTGTGCCCCGCACCGCCACCCGCCACCGGAACGGCGCGCTGGATGAAGTGCCACTGGATGACATCGCGCCGGGCGACCTGCTCTTGGTCCGGCACGGCGACGTCGCGCCCGTGGACGGAACGGTCGAGAGCCCGCGCGCGATGCTGGACCAGTCCGCGCTGACGGGCGAGTCGATGCCCGTCCGGCTGGAGCACGGGCAGGACGTGATGAGCGGCTCTACCAATGCGGGCGAGGCTTTCGATCTTCGCGTCACCCTGCGGGCCAACGACAGTACCTATGCCGGGATCGTCAGGCTGGTCGAGGCGGCGCAGAAGTCCAAGGCGCCGATGGCACGGCTGGCCGATCGCTGGTCGCTGCTGTTCCTGGCCGTCACGCTCGCGCTGGCGACAGCGGCCTGGTGGTTCACCGGAGATCCGATCCGCGCAGTTGCGGTTCTCGTGGTCGCGACACCCTGTCCGCTGATCCTCGCCGTGCCGGTAGCGCTGGTGGCCGGGCTGTCGCGGGCGGCGCATTTCGGGGTGCTGATCAAGGGGGCGAAGCCGCTCGAGGCGCTGGCCCGGATCAAGACGCTGATCCTGGACAAGACCGGCACGCTGACGGGCGGGCGACCACAGATCGTGTCGATCAACCGGTATGGCGACATGTCCGACGACGAGATGCTGTATTTCGCGGCAGCTCTCGACCAGGCGTCGAAACATCCGATCGCCCAGGCCATCGTCGCGGCGGCGCAAGCGCGCGGCACCGCGTTGCCGGTTCCCCGGAACGTCGTCGAGGCGCCCGGCGAAGGCGTCGCGGGAACCGTCGATGGACGGAGCGTTGTCGTGGGGGGCGCTGGCTTCGTTGCTGCGCAGGCCGGTGTTGCCGACCCTGAAGGCGCGGTCATCGAGGCGGGATCGGTGGTCGTGTCACTTGCCGTGGACGGCAAGCTGATGGGTAATCTCGTCATGGCCGATGCGCTGCGCGCTGGCACGGCAGACCTGCTTGCAGGACTGCGCAAGCTGGGGATCGCTCGCATCCTGCTGGCGACCGGCGACCGCCGCGCCGTCGCCGAGGCCGTGACGGAGGGTCTGGCGCTCGACGCCGTGCGGGCCGATCTGACGCCCGATCAGAAAGTGCTTCTGGTTCTCACGGAGCACAAGAACGGCCCGGTGATGATGGTTGGCGATGGCGTCAACGATGCGCCCGCGCTGGCCGCCGCTGACATCGGCGTCGCCATGGGCGCGCGCGGAGCGGCGGCTTCGGCGGAGGCGGCAGATGTCGTGCTGCTGGTGGATCACCTTGATCGCCTGTTGACGGGGATCGAGGTCGCTCAGCGTTCGAGACGCATCGCGCTAGAGAGCGTCGCGGCCGGGATCGGTCTCTCGGTCCTTGGCATGATCGCCGCCGCCTTCGGATATCTGACGCCCGTGCAGGGCGCGCTCTTGCAGGAGGTGATCGACGTTGCCGTCATCCTGAACGCACTGCGGGCGCTCAGGATCGTGCCGGGACAGACAAGTCAGGCCGCGGGCAGCCCGGCCGATGCAACAGTGAGCCGCCTGCCGCGGCCCAAATCTACCGCCGCATAGTTCAAAAGGCTCCTTCAGATGAGCAGGCTCTCCCATTCTGAAGTTCACATGGTGCAACGCATCGGCTGGTTGCGCGCTGCCGTTCTCGGTGCGAATGACGGCCTCGTTTCAACTGCGAGCTTGGTTGGGCCGGAATTCACCTAATGGAATGGGGATGTCATTCGGGCCGCGTTCCTGATCGATGCCCATGACCGCGAGATCATCGCGTGGCGCGCTGTCGCCAATGCCGGGATCAGCGGATCAGACGTGCGCGACATGCAGTTGGAGACCGTCGAGAAGCGCTTTGACATCTACCGCGCGCCATAGGTCATCGAGGTCTTGTCGTACCATGGCAGCGCCTACACCGCGACGCAAACCCGCATCTTTCCCCGCCGGCTCGGCCTCGAACCGCACTTAACGCCAGTGGCCAGCCCGCAATCCAACGGCCTGCTCGGACGAACCCGGTGCGGTTCCTTCCGTTACCGAACTTCCGACCCTGATGACCTTGCCGCGTGCCGCTGGCCGTGAAAACCGGCGAACAGGCAAAGGTTGTTCAAGAAGATGTTAAGAAACTCGGTGATAACACGCCAGCTCCCGAAAGAGTTTGACCATTCGGTGAATGCTGACCATCCTGCACGAAAACGATCCATCCATCAGAGAGGAAGACCATGAACAAGACATTGCTCACGACAACCTGCCTGGCCGTTCTGGGCCTGACGCAGGCGGCCTCGGCAGATACGCTTCGACTCCTGACCTGGGGCGGCTACGCACCCGACGAAGTCGTTGAGATGTTTGAAGAACAGACTGGCCACACAGTCGAGGTGACCAAGTCCAACAACGAAGAGATGATTGCCAAGCTGCGCGCGACCGGCGGTGGCGGCTTTGACCTGGCTCAGCCCTCGCAGGACCGTGTCATGGGGCCACAGATGGAATTCGGTATCTACAAGCCCATCGACATGTCGAAGATTGACGAGTCGCTTTTCATTCCCTCGATGCTGAAAGCCACGATGGCGAACACCACGGTGAACGGCGATGTTTACGGCGTGCCGCATGTCTGGGGCACCTCCGGTCTGGTGATCAACACGGCCGAGGCGGGTGGCGTGGTCAAGGACTACACCGATCTGTGCGATCCGGCACTGGCGGGCAAGGTCTCCTACCGGCTGAAGCGTCCGACGCTGATCGGCTTTGCATTCGCGATGGGCGAAGATCCCTTTGCCGCGTATGGAGACGAGGCCAGGTACAAGGAGATCATGGAAAAGGTCGAAGCCAAGCTGACCGAGTGCAAGTCCAACGTGAAGACCTACTGGAGTGGTGGCGACGAACTCATGAACCTCGTGCGTTCCGGCGAAGTCACGGCGTCGATGGCGTGGGACACGGGCGGCTGGAAGCTGAACGAGGACAACGCCGACATCACCTTCGTTGCACCGGCCTCGGGGGCGCTGGGCTGGATCGACACCTTCGTTCTGCCGTCCAAGGGCCAGTCCGACGAGGCGGCCTATGCGTGGATCAACTTCGTGATGCAGCCGGAAATCGCGGCGAAAATCACTTCTGTGGCGGGCAACTTCACCGCATCCGCAGGGGCCGATGAATTCGCCGAGGATGCGCTGAAGGCCAAGTACCAGGCCAGCTTCCCACCGGAAGCGGTCGATAACATCAAATGGTATCCGCCGGTTCCGGCCGGACTGGAAGCCATCGAAGGTGGAGTTCTGGACCGCGTTCAGGCCGCGAACTGATCGCCCATCAAAACGCGGCACCCTGTTACAGGGTGCCGCCATATCTACGGGCCCCTGCATGACCCCCGATCTTGAATGCGTCGACCTGGTGAGACGCTTTGGCGAGACGACCGCCGTCGACAACGTATCCTTTTCGGTGCCACCGGGCAGTTTCTTCTCGATTCTCGGACCATCCGGCTGTGGCAAGACGACGATCATGCGAATGATCGCGGGGTTTCTCGATCCCACCTCGGGTGACATCCGTATCAAGGGCGAGACGGTTCTGGACACGCCGCCGAACAAGCGGCCGGTGAACATGGTGTTCCAGCACCTCGCACTCTTTCCCATGATGACCATCGCGGAAAATATCGGATACGGGCTGCGGCGACAGGGGATGGCCAGGGACCGGATCGCCCGCAAGGTTGACGAAGCACTGGACCGCATCGGCCTGCCGGGCATCGGCGCGCGCAAGGTGGACGAACTGTCCGGCGGGCAAAAACAGCGTGTCGCCATCGCCCGCTGCATGGTGCTGGAACCTGATGTGCTGCTGCTTGACGAACCTTTGGGCGCACTGGACCTGAAACTGCGCGAACATATGAAGATCGAATTGAAGGCGCTTCAGGCTGCCTTCGACACAACCTTCGTTTACATCACACACGACCAGTCCGAAGCGCTGGTGATGTCCGACCAGATTGCCGTGATGAATGCCGGACGGTTTGAGCAGGTCGGCACGGGCCAGGATCTCTATTACCGTCCCGACACGCCTTTCGTCGCCGGC
Organism: Roseovarius sp. A46; assembly: GCF_004126395.1. Classification (NCBI taxonomy): domain Bacteria; kingdom Pseudomonadati; phylum Pseudomonadota; class Alphaproteobacteria; order Rhodobacterales; family Roseobacteraceae; genus Roseovarius; species Roseovarius sp. A46. Next base: position 117,593 of record NZ_PVWS01000005.1, read on the forward strand.
TTCATCGGAGAAGCGAACCGCTGGAAGGGTCGCATAGATCGGGTCGACGGTGCGGTGCTGGAGATACGAACCGATACCGGCCTTGCAGTGCGCGCGACCGGGTCGGGGACCCTGTCCAGGGGCGACACCGCGGAAATCTTTGTCCGGCCGGAGGCGATCCACCTGGCGGCCAGCGCCGAGGCCTTGTCCCATTTCGACAACCGCATGAAGGGCACCGTGACAAGCACCCTATTCAATGGCGCGGCGTCCCGCGTTCTGGTCGACAATGACGTCGGCGAAACGCTCGAGGTCACGCTGCCCCAGACCGGCGAATTCGCCAATCTGGAACGCGGCGACACGGTGCATGTCGGATGGGGCGCGGCACAGGCGACGTGCTTTGCCGGGGCGGTCTGATGCGCTCTCACGCCCGGATCGGATTCGTCCTGTTGCTGACGCCGCTTGTCCTGTGGCTCGGGCTTTTGATCGTCATTCCACATATCGACATGCTGCTGATTTCGCTGCGCGAACGCATCAGCTTCGGCGTCTACGAAACCAGCCTGACGCAATATGACAAGGCACTGACGGAGCCACTCTACCTGAGAACCTTCTGGCGGACGGCGGTGATGTCTGTCCTTGCCACGGCCATTACACTGCTGATCGCCTTTCCGGTGGCCTATTACATCGCCAAGATGGCCCGGGGCCGGTTGCAGCAGGTGCTGTTCATGCTGTGCCTGATTCCCTTCTACGTCTCGGAACTGGTGCGCACCTTCGGGTGGATGATCCTTCTGCGGGAAACCGGCCTGATCTCCAGCCTGCTGCAATGGGTCGGTCTGGCCGATCAACCGGTAGAGATGTTGTATAACGATGCGGCCATGATGGTGGGCCTCGTCTATACGTCCATGCTGTTCATGGTGGTGCCGCTGGTCACGACGCTCGAGAGCCTCGACGACAGCGTGGTCGAGGCAGGCTACGATCTCGGAGGCAACGGGTTGTCGGTCCTGCGCGAGATCATCATTCCCCATGCCATGCCGGGGATCGTCTCTGGCTGCATCGTCGTATTCATGCTGTCACTGGGAAATTACCTTACGCCGACCATGCTGGGCGGCAAGGACAGCCTCTGGTTCACCGAGATGATCTACAACCAATTCATCGTCCGCTCGAACTGGGAGCTTGGCGCGGCCTTCGGCTTCATGCTGCTGGTGCTGTCTTCGGTAATTGTCTGGGGCGTGTTGCGCCTGACTGGTCGCACCCTGCAAGAAACGATGGGATAACCCATGATCCCGACCATTCCCCGATCCCGGAGTTTTCGCGTGATCTACGGCGGCTACGTGCTGCTGTTCTTCCTTTATCTTGCGCTGCCCCTCACCGTCGTCGCGGTCTTTGCTTTCAACGACAGCCAATTCCCGTCTCTCCCGTGGGAAGGCTTCACCTGGAACTGGTTCTTCGGTGACGAGCTTCCCCAGATCGGTGTCTTCCACGAACGCGGCATCCTGCGCGCGGTGGGCACGTCTGCCTTCGTCGCGATCTGCGTCGCGATCCTGTCTGTAAGTGTCGGAACCTCGAACGCGTTTCTGTTCAATCGCTATGATTTCCGCGGCAAGAGCGCGCTCTACGTGCTCATGCTGCTGCCCCTGGTCATCCCCGGTATCGTTCTGGGTATTTCGATCCTCGTGTTTTCCTCGACGCTCGCAAACGGGATATGGAACGTCGCGCAGATGGACATCCAGGCCCTGCGGCCCGGCTTGCTCCTGGTCATTCTCGGACAGTTTTCATTCATCACCACGATCGCGACGCTGGTCATTACTGCCCGATTGCAGAAATTCGACCGCACGCTGGAAGACGCCGCCCTGAATCTCGGTGCCACGCGCCTGACGGCTGTACGCACGATCACCATTCCCTTCCTGATGCCAGCCGTGGTCGGTGCGGCGGTGGTGGCCTTCCTGATGAGCTTCGAGAACTTCAACACCACGCTCATGCTGGTCGGATCGGATGCGCCGCTTACCATCGCCATGTTCGACCGCCTGAAGGAAGGTTCGACGCCACTTCTCAACGCGGTTTCCCTTCTATTGATGTTGGGATCGTCATTTTTGGCGCTTTTGGTGATCTTGTTCCAACGCCGATAAAGTTTCCGGTCATTAAGGTCCGCCATCGGTCTGTGACGCCCCCGGACCGCCCGTGCGAAAGCGGGTGCCCTTTCGCGCAACATGCGGTAAGGGACGCGGCAGGACAATGAGGGCAGGGGCCAACGCATGACCGATCAAGATGACGCTGAGCGCAGCCTGGTTCTCGCAGCCTCGCCGGGGCGACGCGCGATTGGCGTGGGCTCGGTGGGCGCGCTGGGGCTGATGCTGCTGTGGGTCGCGCTGAGCCAGACCCTCACGCCGCAATGGCAGGTGGCGTTGGTGGCGATGGGGTTGGGCGCGCTGTGGCTCGCGCGGCGAATGTGGCGCGCGACGGCGGCGTGGCTGGTGCTTGAACGCGATGCGCTCACGAGCAGCGACGGCCGCGTGCTGGCGCGGATGGACGACGTGGTGGCGGTGGCACGCGGGGCGTTCGCCTTCAAGCCCTCCAACGGCTTTACCCTGACGCTGCGCAAGGGCGGATCCTTTGTCTGGGAGCCGGGCCTGTGGTGGCGCATCGGGCGGCGCGTGGGCGTGGGGGGCGTCACCCCCGGCACGCCGGCGCGGCTCATTGCCGAACTGATGCAGGAACGGATCGCGCGGCGCGAGGACGGCTGATCGTCAGCTCGTGCCCGGCACGCAAACCCCGGTAAAGCATATCTGGGGCGCGAAACGCGGGATCACGAACATCCGCGTCGCAAGCAGGTTCTCGTTGAAATACCCGGTGGTCACCGGCGAGGTGAACGTGCCGCGGCTCTCGACATAGATGATCTCTTCGCCGTCATCCATGATCGGAAAGGTGTCATGCGCGTTGCGCACGACGCTGTCGGTGAGGGCGGTCATCGTCCCCGTGCCGCGCACCTCTGACCAGCGCAGGTCGAACTCGTCGATCCCCTGGCTCGGGTCGTTGCGATAGCGCACCACCGAGATGCGCAACTGCGAATCCGCCGTGCCGCTCATCATGTCGAAGACTCGCTTGACGTTGTCGATATAGGTGTCGTCGACGATCGCGGTTTCGCGCGACAGGATGTCGGCGACGGTATAGGTGGCCTTCTCGCGCAGGCTTTGCTGGCGGAACAGGCCGTAGGCCTCGTAGGAAAAGAACAGCCCGAGGATCAGCAGCGGCGCGATCAGCACCGTTTCCACGGCGACCGTTCCGTGCTCGTCGCGGCGCAGGCGGCGTGCGAGCCGGGCGAGCCAGCGCATCAGATCGGCTCCTGCACGAAGGCCGAGACGGTGGTGAGCGCCACGTCGCCGCTGGAATCCTTGATCAGCGCATCGCCCAGCATCGCCTCGGGGAAGAGGGGGCTGTATTTCAGGCAGACACGCAGCAGCATGAGCTGGTTCTGGCCGCCGGGGATGAAGTTGCGCACCGGCTTGGACGGTTCCGAGGCATCGGTACAGTCGGGCGCGCCGTTGAGCGTCGAGAAGTTGCGCAGGTCCGTCGGGATCATTTCCAGCCGCAGATTGGCGTCGCAATCGGCGATCACCGAGGCGTTGTCGCAGACGATCTGCTTGATCTCGTCGTGTCCCGGCGCTGTGCCGGTGCCGAGGCGCACGTTGCGCACCGCGATATCGAGTCCGCGCTCCAGCATCGCCGCGCGCAGCGACAGCATCCCCAGCTCGATCGCGAACACGATGAAGCCGATCAGGAACGGCGCGAGGATCACGAATTCCACCGACGCCGAGCCACGCCGGTCACGACCAAAACGACGCAGGCGGCTGGCAAGGCGTGCGATCATTGGGTCAGCCTCAGGTTCTGCACGTTGGCGGCGATGGAGTTGAACACCGCGCTGATATCTGTGGTGTTGGCGCGGTAGTAGTGGCTGCTGGAAGAGGCGCAATCCGACAGCACCTGTTCGGCGCGCTCGCCCACAGGCACCTCAAAGCCGATGGAATAGACCACCACGCCGTGCGTCTTGGTGGCCCCGCAGACATCGCGCATCCGGCTGTCCTTGGCGTAGCCGTCCACATACTCGGAGCCGACATAGTCGTTCCACGGGCTCCAGTCGCCGGTAATGTCTTCATACCAACTCGGCGACATCCGGCCCCAGGCCATTTCCCAGCTCAGTTGTTCGGTCGAGATATAGCCGTCGAGCGTGTGTTCGAGATCGTCGAAATCGTGATCGGTGATCCAGCGGTTGTCGTCGATGCTGTAGTACCAGTCGCCCCAGGGGTAGCGCAGGTAGTAAACCGATTCCTCGGGTCCGTCGGCCTCGTAGACGCATTCCCATCTCGGATGGCCGCACTTGCTCTCATCATAGCGGATGCGGTGCTTGTAGATGTGGTAGGCGTATTTGAACTCGCGGTCCTGGAACTTCACTTCGAACAGATCGGAGAACTTTCCGCGGTATTTCGGGCTGCTCTTGTCAAAGAAATACGAGGTGGTGTTGGCCCCGTCGCCCATCATCACCACGACCTTGAGCGTTTCCGGTTCGTTGTAATCCGAGGGCACGTGCGACAGCGACGCATCCACTTCGCCGGTGTTGATCAGTTCCGCCGAGACCTGCCGGAAACTTGGGTCCAGAAGCGCGGCGCCCCAGTTCATGCCGTCATGGCCGCTGGTGTTGCCGTCCGCCTGCAGCGAGTCGATCTTGGCGTGCAGCGCTGTCTCGTTCATCGAATAGGGCAGGAACTGCATGTATTCGTCGGTAAAACAGGAGCGCCAGCTGTCATTGAGATTGTCGAACCCGCCATAGAGCGAGGTATAGATCATCTGGTCCACCGGTACGCCGTTGCTCAGCGCCGACTTGCCCGAGGTAAGCGTTGCGTGCCCGTAATCGGCCTCGCGGAACCGCAGGCAGGTGGAGTAATTGTGCGTGACATCCACCGCCAGCGTGTCGAAGATGGTCTTCGGCGGTGTCACAGACCAGCTGAATGGAACGACAGAAATGACCGCGTTACCCGGTGTGGACTTTTCCAGAATGGTCGAGACGAATTGCTTGGCGGCGTCCCTCAGGCGCGAAATCTTGGTGCCGCCCATCGAGCCCGACACGTCGAGCACGAGCGAGATTTCCAGCTTGGGGACGCGCACCTCGGCGGCCGACACACCGCCGACATCCAGCGTCTCGACCCCCGCGAGCTTCATCAGGTAGGTATCGAGCGTGCCCGAGGCCCGCGCCGCGACGCGGGCGGAGTTGAGGTAGATCTGGATATCGGCGTCCCGCTCCGCCTCAAGGTATTGGGCGAGCTCGGCCTTGTCGAAGTAATCCTCGACCGTGGCGCGGGCCTGCGCTGCATCGGAGGATTTCGCGCCGGCGAGCACCGCGCGGTCGAGCGTGACCTGCATCCGGGCGCGGACCATTTCGTGGCGCATGGTGTCGAGCGCGAGCCCTCCCACCAAGAGCATCATCAGAAAGACGAAGAAGGCGAAGGCCGTCACCGAGCCACCCTCATCCCGGAGGAAACGGCCAGCCGCCCCCGCTCGTGGGGGTCGTGCGATATACTCACCCATGTCGATCACCTTTCGGTATCCTACGCCGATCCTCCGCAGGCAGGCGGAGCATCAACGAGTGTTCATCGCGCCGGAATGTGGTTGAAATAAGGCGCACGAGCGACGGAGAGGTGGCGTTAACTATCTGGTATGACAATCGAAAAGAAAGCGTCGGATTGTTTGTCGGCTGGTGACAATGGTGCGTGACCCGCCCATCCCGCCGCGCTCCCGGGCCGCCCGTCGCGCCTTGATTCGTGCTGGACATCGCAATCGCATCCCGTAACCATCGCCCCACATGCGGCGGCTGACCGCAGGCCAACAGGGAGAGTGTAACGATGACAGCCAAGAGGGAACCGACATTCCGCGAAAGCGTGGACCTGATGTTCAACAGGGCGGTGGCGCTCACCGATCTTGCGCCGGGGCTCGAGGAAAAGGTCCGGGTCTGCAATGCCACCTACACGGTGCGCTTCGGGGTTCGTTTGCGTGGGCAGATTCACACCTTTACCGGCTATCGCAGCGTGCATTCCGAGCATATGGAGCCGGTCAAGGGCGGTATCCGTTTCGCCATGGGTGTCAACCAGGACGAGGTCGAGGCGCTCGCGGCCCTGATGACCTACAAATGTGCGCTCGTCGAGGTGCCGTTCGGGGGCTCCAAGGGCGGGCTGCGCATCGACCCGCGCGAGTGGGAGGAGCACGAGCTCGAACAGATCACCCGCCGCTTTGCCTACGAGCTGATCAAGCGCGACCTGATCCACCCGGCGCAGAACGTGCCCGCCCCCGACATGGGCACCGGCGAACGCGAGATGGCGTGGATCGCCGACCAGTACAAGCGCATGGCCACCACCGATATCAACTACCGCGCGTGCGTCACCGGCAAGCCGGTCAATGGCGGCGGCATCCAGGGCCGGACCGAGGCGACGGGGCGCGGCGTGCAATACGCGCTGCGCGAGTTCTTCCGCCACCCCGAGGACGTGGCCGTGACGGGGCTGTCGGGTACGCTCGACGGCAAGCGCGTGGTGGTGCAGGGCCTCGGCAACGTGGGCTATCACGCGGCCAAGTTCCTCAGCGAAGAGGACGGCTGCAAGGTCACTGCGATCATCGAGCGCGACGGCGCGCTGATCTCCGAGGAGGGGCTCGACGTCGAGGCGGTGCATGCCTGGATCGCGCGGCACGGCGGCGTCGACGGCTACCCCGAGGGCAAGTATGTCCGCGACGGCTCGAAGGTGCTCGAACACGACTGCGACATCCTCGTGCCGGCGGCGATGGAAGGGGTCATCAACCTCGAGAATGCCGAGCGGATCAAGGCCCCGCTCGTCATCGAGGCCGCGAACGGCCCCGTGACCGCCGGGGCCGACGACATCCTGCGCCACAAGGGGACGGTCATCATTCCCGACATGTATGCCAATGCGGGCGGTGTGACGGTGTCCTATTTCGAATGGGTCAAGAACCTCAGCCATATCCGTTTCGGCCGGATCGGGCGGCGGCAGGAAGAGGCGCGCCACGAACTGATCGTCAAGGAGCTGGAGCGGCTCAACCGCGGGATCGGCGACGCGTGGGAAATGTCGCCCAATTTCAAGCAGAAATACCTGCGCGGCGCGGGCGAGCTGGAGCTGGTGCGCTCGGGCCTCGACGACACGATGCGCGCCGCCTACCAATCGATGCGCGAGGTCTGGCGGGGCCGCGAGGACGTGACCGACCTGCGCACCGCCGCCTATCTCGTGTCGATCGCCCGGGTGGCCGAGAGCTATCGCGCGATGGGACTGTGAGGCGCGCGTCGCGCATGGACCAGAAAATGGCGTGAAGCGGGGTGGCCGGTTCGCGCCCGTCCTGCTAGCCCTGTTGGCATGGGGCCGTGCCTGGCGGTCCATCGGAGAGGCGACATGCGATTTTCGGCGCTGCGGATACTTAAAGAAGGGCTCACCGGCAACAAGGGCTGGCAGGCCCACTGGCGCGACGCCGAGCCCAAACCGGCCTATGACGTGATCATCATCGGCGGCGGCGGGCACGGGCTCGCGACCGCCCATTACCTGGCCAAGCGGCACGGCATCACCAATGTCGCGGTGCTGGAGAAGGGATATCTGGGCGGCGGCAATATCGGGCGCAACACCACCATCGTGCGCGCCAATTACGGCCTGCCGGGCAATTCGGAATTCTACAGCCATTCGCTGAAGCTGTGGGAGGGGCTGGAACAGGACCTCAACTACAACGTGATGATGAGCCAGCGCGGTGTGCTCAACCTGTGCCATTCCGATGGCCAGCGCGACGCCTTTGCCCGCCGCGGCAACGCCATGCGCAACCAGGGCGACGACGCCGAACTGCTCGACCGCGAGGGCGTGCGCAAGCTGGTGCCGTTCCTCGATTTCGACAACGCGCGGTTCCCGGTTTATGGCGGTCTCTACCACGCGCGCGGCGGCACCGCGCGCCACGACGCGGTGGCCTGGGGCTTTGCCCGCTCTGCCAGCGACCGGGGCGTGGACCTGATCCAGAACTGCGCGGTGACGGGGATCGACATCGAGGGGGGTCGCGTGCGCGGCGTGCAGACCTCGCGCGGGGCGATCAAGGCCAAGAAGGTGGCGATTGTCGTGGCGGGGCGCTCATCCCAGGTGGCGGCGATGGCCGGGCTGCGCCTGCCGATCGAGAGCCACGTGTTGCAGGCCTTTGTCACCGAGGGGCTGAAGCCCTGCCTCGATCACGTGGTGACCTTCGGCATGGGGCATTTCTATATCAGCCAGTCCGACAAGGGCGGGCTGGTGTTTGGCGGCGATCTCGATTTCTATCCGTCCTATGCGGCGCGCGGCAACCTGCCGATGGCCGAGCACGTGATGGAGGCTGGGATGGCGATGGTGCCGATGATCGGGCAGGCGCGGGTGCTGCGAAGCTGGGGCGGGATCATGGACATGAGCCCCGATGGCTCGCCCGTCATCGACCGTGCGCCGGTGGACGGGCTCTATCTCAATTGCGGCTGGTGCTATGGCGGGTTCAAGGCGGTGCCGGGATCGGGCGACGCGCTTGCCCATCTCATCGCCACGGACAATCCGCACCCGGCGGCGACGCGGCTGCGCCTCGACCGGTTCGCGACGGGGGCAGGGCTGATGGACGAGGAAGCCACCGGCAGCCAGCACAACCTGCACTGAGGCGCGAGGGACGGGACGTGGGCATGAGTATTTTCGACAAGATGAAGGAGCGAGGCTCGTGAGGATACCCTGTCCGCTTTGCGGGATGCGCGATCTGCGCGAGTTCTCGGTGCGCGGCGCGGCGCTGCCCGAGCCGGAGGGCGCGGCGTGGAGCGCGGCGTGGGACGACTACCTCCACAACCGCGACAACCCGGCGGGCGAGAGCCGCGAGTTCTGGTATCACGGGCAGGGCTGCGGCGCGTGGCTGGTGGTCACGCGCGATACCGTGACCCACGAGATCGCCGATGTGGTGCTGGCGGGCGCGGAGGCCGGGGCATGAGGATCGACGGCAAGGGGCGCATCGACCGGACGCGGCGGGTGTCATTCTCGTTCGACGGGCACCGGCACACGGGCTTTTCCGGGGACACGCTGGCCTCGGCGCTGCTGGCCGACGGCGTCAGGGTGATGGGCCGGTCGTTCAAGTATCACCGCCCACGCGGCGTGATGACCGCTGGCAGCGAGGAACCCAACGCGCTGGTCACGCAAGGCTTGGGCGCGGCGCAGGTGCCCAATTGCCGCGCCACCACGACCGAATTGCACGAGGGGCTGGTCGCGCGCAGCCAGAACCGCTGGCCTTCGCTCGGGTTCGATGTGCTGGCGGTCAACGACCTGATGGCGCCGTTCTTCGGCGCGGGGTTCTACTACAAGACGTTCATGTGGCCACGCGCGTTCTGGGAAAAGGTCTACGAGCCCGCGATCCGCCGCGCCGCCGGTCTCGGTGCGCTGTCGGGGGAGCCGGCCGAGGACCGATACGAGCGCGCCTATGCCCATTGCGACCTCTTGGTGATCGGCGGCGGGCCCGCCGGGCTGATGGCCGCGCTTGCGGCGGCGGAGGCGGGCGCCGACGTGATCCTCGCCGAGGAGGACGTGGCCCTTGGCGGTCGCCTGCTGGCCGAGACCGAGGAGGTCGACGGGCAGGATGGCGGCGACTGGGCGGCGGAGATGGCGGCGCGCCTCGGTGCCATGCCCAACGTGCGGATCATGACGCGCACGGCGGTGACCGGGGCCTATGACGGCGGCACCTTCGGTGCGCTGGAGCGGACCGCCCCCGATATCGAGGGTCGCCCGCACGCGCCTGCCGGTTGCTTCTGGCGGATCGCGGCGCGGCGCGCGGTGCTGGCGGCAGGCGCGCTTGAGCGGCCTGTGGCCTTCCCCAACAACGACCGCCCCGGCGTGATGATGGCGGGCGCGGTGCGCGCCTATCTCAATCGCTGGGGCGTGGCGGCGGGGCGCAGCGTGCTGGTCTTTGGCAACAACGACAGCGCCCACCGCACCGTGGCCGACCTGCAGGAGGCGGGGGTGCACGTCGCGGCGCTCGTGGATGCGCGGGCGCACGCCACCTGCGGCCATGACGTGGCCTTCTATCCCGGCGCGCAGGTCACCGGCACCGCCGGGCGGCGCGGGGTCGAGGCGGTGTGCATCGCCACCGCGCGGGGCGAGGAGCGCATCGCCGCCGATACCGTGGCCGTCTCCGGCGGGTGGAACCCGACGGTGCACCTCGCCTGTCACACGGGCGCGCGGCCCGTCTGGGACGACCGGCTTGCCGCCTTCGTGGCCCCCGAGGGGGCGGTGCCTGGGATGCGCGTGGCGGGGGCTGCCGCCGGGCATTTCTCGACCCGGGCCTGCCTCGAGAGCGGGCTGGCCGAGGGGCGGCACGCGGCGAAAGACCTCGGCCTCAAGGTCCCCGCGATCGAGCTACCCCCCGCCTCGGACGGCAGCTTCGACATCCTGCCGCTGTGGCAGGTGGAGGGGCGCGGGCGGGCCTGGCTCGATTTCCAGAACGACGTGACGGTCAAGGATGTCGAACTGGCCGCAAGGGAAAATTTCCGCTCGGTCGAACACATGAAGCGCTACACCACGCAAGGGATGGCCCCCGACCAGGGCAAGAATTCCAACGTCGGCGCGCTCGCCGTGCTGGCCGAGGCGACCGGGCGATCGATCCCCGCGACCGGCACCACCACCTTTCGCCCTCCTTTCGTGCCGGTGCCCATCGCGGCGATGGGCGCGGGCGGCAAGGGCAAGACATTCGCGCCCGAGCGCTTCACCACCAGCCACGCGGGCACGATCCGGCGCGGCGCGCCGATGATCGAGGCGGGGCTGTGGTACCGGCCCAGCTATTTCCCCCGCAAGGGCGAGACCCATTGGCGGCAATCCTGCGACCGCGAGGTCATGATGGTGCGCGAGGCGGTGGGCGTGTGCGATGTCTCGACCCTGGGCAAGATCGACGTGCAGGGGCCGGACGCCGCGCAATTCCTCGATTTCCTCTATACCAACGCGATGTCCAAACTGGCGCCGGGCCGGGTGCGCTATGGCCTGATGCTGCGCGAGGACGGGCACGTCATGGATGACGGCACCTGCGCGCGGCTGGCCGAGGATCATTTCCTCGTCACCACCACCACCGCCGCCGCAGGCGCGGTGATGCGCCACGCGGATTTTGCCGCACAGGTTCTGCGGCCCGGGTGGGACGCGCGCGCGGTGTCGGTGACCGAGCAATGGGCGCAGTTCGCCGTGGCGGGGCCGCGCGCGCGCGACGTGCTGGCCGATGTGCTCGACGATCCGGGCGCGCTCGACGATCTGCCCTTCATGGGCTGCGGGCCGGTCGCGGTGGGCGGCGTGGCGGCGCGACTGTTCCGCATCTCGTTCTCGGGCGAGACGGGATACGAGATCGCGGTGCGCGCGCGGTTCGGCGCGTCGCTCTTCGAGGCACTGGTGACGCGCGCCGAAGCCTTGGGCGGCGGCGCCTACGGGATGGAGGCGCTCAACGTGCTTCGCATCGAGAAGGGATTCATCACCCATGCCGAGATCCACGGGCGGGTGACGGCCTTTGACGTGGGCATGCAGGGGATGATGAGCCGCAAGAAGGATTTCATCGGCAAACCGGCGGCGAGCCGCGAGGGCCTGATGGACGAGGGACGCGAGCAATTGGTGGGCCTCAAGCCGGTGGGCGCGGTCAAGGAATTGCTGCCCGGTGCGCATCTCTTCGACGAGGCGGCCGAGCCGGTGGCGGCAAACGATCAGGGCTATATCACCAGCGCCTGCTACTCGCCCACGCTGGGCCATGTGATCGGGCTGGGATTCCTCGCGCGCGGGCGCGCCCGGATCGGAGAGCGGGTGCGCGCTGTGGACCACCTGCGCGGATCGGCGACGATCTGCGAGGTCTGCGCGCCCGGATGGGTCGATCCCGAAGGAGGGCGGATGCGTGGTTGATCTGGTGGAGATGACCCCCTGCGCGGGGCTGGTGCCGGTGACGGCGGGCGCGCTGCGGCTGACAGAGGCGGCGCCGGGGCGGATGACCGTGCTGGCTGTATTCCAAGGGCAGGAGGAGGCGCTGGGCCGGGCGCTGGCGCAGGCGCACGGGCTGGGCTGGCCTGCGCCGGGCGAGGTGATCGCGGGTGAGAGCGGCGCGGTGCAGTGGTTCGGGCGCGATCTCGCGCTGCTCGTCGGGCCCGAGCCCGACGCGGCGCTGGCGGACCATGCCGCGCTCACCGATCAGTCCGACGCCTGGGCGGTGCTGCGGATCGAGGGGCCGGGCGCCACGGCGGTGATGGCGCGGCTGACGCCGCTCGATCTGCGCGACAGCGTCTTCGGCGTGGGGCGCACGGCGCGCACCGACGTGGCACACATGGCCGGCGCGGTGACGCGGGCCGGAACGGACGCCTATGACATCATGGCGTTCCGGTCGATGGCTGCGAGCCTCGTGCACGAGGTGGCGATGGCCATGCGCCGGGTTGCGGCGCGCACGCAATAGGCGTGACACGGGCCGCAGTGAGCAGGATCGCGCGCCGCCCTACAGCGTATCGCTCAAAAGCGGGAACCGGTTCTGGGCTTCCCGGGCGCCCTAACGCATCGCGGCGGTGAGCAGGGCGAGGGCGGCACTGGCGTCCTCCTCGCACCAGATTTCCTCGCCGAAGGCGAGAAAATCGCTGACCGGGGCGAGCGAGGCCACGGCGTTCGCGTCGAGCGCGCCCTCGGCCACCACCGGCAGCTCGATCATCTCGGACCACCATTCGAAGATTTCGCGCTCTGCCTGCGTGCCGCTGCCAAGCGCGGTCTGGCCCACCGGGCCGAAGGCGACGTAATCGGCCCCGGCCTCGCCCGCGCTCATCCCGTCATGGCGCGAGGTGCCGCAGAACGCGCCGACGATGGCGTCGGGCCCGAGGTCTTTTCGCGCCGCGCGCACCCCGCGCGCGCCGTCGGCGAGGTGCACCCCGTCGAGGCCGAGCCGCCCGACGAGACCCACATGGCGCTCGATCACCACCGCCACGTCGCGGGCGTGCGCCGCTTCGCGGCAGGCGTCCGCCGAGGAGGCCACGGTGTATTCGTCGCTGCTGGCCATCGCCACGCGCAGACAGGCCACGGGATGCGCGTCGAGCACGGCGGCAAGCCGGTCGATGAAAGGCGCGATCTCGAAGGCGGGGGGGGTGACGAGGTAGATCTGGGGATGCTCTGCGTCGGTCATCGGGCGGGCTCCGCTGTGGTCTGACGGCTCTCTTAGCGGGGAATTGCGGGCTTGGCCATGGTTCGAATTCGGCGCTGGCACGCGGGCGGGCGCGTGCCTATTCTCGGGTGAAAGGACGAGAGGGGCGGTGCGTGGCGATTGCAGGGCTTGCCGAGGGGCTGACGCGGGGGATCGAGGGGTTTGGCGAGCGCGTCTCGGGCGCGCTGTTCGAGCCGGTGATCCGGCTGGGCGTGACCGGCCTCGCGCGGGCCGGAAAGACCGTGTTCATCACCTCTCTGGTGGCCAACCTGCTGGATCGCGGGCGCATGGGCGGCCTTGCGGCGGCGGGCGAGGGGCGCATCCTCGCGGCCTACCTGCAGCCGCAGCCCGACGTCACGCTGCCGCGATTCGATTACGAGACGCATCTCGCCGCGCTCGCCGGCCCCGAGCCGCACTGGCCCCAAAGCACGCGCGCCGTCTCCGAATTGCGGCTGTCGCTCAGGGTGCAGCCCGCGGGCATGCTGGCAGGCTTGGCCGGGCCGCGCACCGTGCATCTCGACATCGTGGACTATCCGGGCGAGTGGCTGCTGGACCTTGCACTCCTCGACAAGGATTATGCCGCCTGGTCGCGCGAGGCGCTGGCGCGCGCCGAGACGCGCGCGGAGGGTGCGGCCTGGCGCAAGGCGCTGGCCGGTGTCGATCCGGCGGCGGCGTTCAACGAGGGGCAGGCGCAGGGCCTCGCGGCGGCGTTCACCGCCTACCTGCGTGCTGCGCGCGCCGCCGGGCACGCCGATTGCACGCCGGGGCGGTTCCTGCTTCCGGGCGATCTGGAGGGCGCGCCGGTGGTCACGTTTGCGCCGCTGCCCGGGGTAGAGGGCGCAGGGCGCGGCAGCCTCGCGGCACAGATGGCGCGCCGGTTCGAGGCCTACAAGCGCGAAGTGGTGCGCCCATTCTTTCGCGCGCATTTCGCCCGGATCGACCGGCAGATCGTGCTGGTGGACCTGCTCGACGCGATCCATCGCGGCCCGGTGGCGGTCGAGGAGACGCGCCGCGCGATGGCCGAGATCCTCGGCACGTTCCGGCCCGGGCGCAATGCCTTTCTCACGCGGCTGTTGCAGGGGCGGCGGGTGGAGCGGCTGCTGTTTGCCGCGACCAAGGCCGACCACCTGCACCACGCGCAGCATCCGCGCCTCGCCGCGATCATCGAGGCGATGCTGCGAGAGGCGTGTGACCGGGCCCAGTTCGCGGGCGCCGACGTGCGCAGCATGGCCATCGCCGCCTTGCGCGCCACGGTGGAGGAAACCCGCCGCCACGGCGGTGCGGAGGTGGAATGCGTGCGCGGACGGGTGCCCGAGGGCGGGCAGGCGGCGTTCCATCCCGGTGATCTGCCCGACGATCCGGCGGCGATCCTGTCGCCCGCGCGGTCGGGGGCCGAGACCTGGCCCGACGGCGATTTCGGCACCATGCGCTTTGCGCCTGCGCGGCTGTCGCTGCGCGCGGGCGAGGGGCCGCCGCATATCCGGCTCGACCGCGCCGCGCAGTTCCTCTTCGGGGACCGGCTATGAGGCTGGCGCGCGCGCATATCTGGCAGGTGCCGCGGCTGGCGGCGATCCTCTGGGCCTATACGCGGGGCACGCCCGGACAGCCATGCGCGCGTAGCCGCGCCGAGGATCTGCACCTGTTGTGGCGCGAGACGTGGCAGGGCCGGGTTCGGGTGGCGCGGGTGCAGGGCCGGATCGCGGGGTTCATCCTGCGCCGGGCCACGCGGGTGCACGCGCTGCACGTGGCGCCGGACATGCGCGGGCAGGGGGTGGGCCGCGCGCTGCTGACGGATGCGCAAGCGCGGGCGGGCGCGCTCGACCTGTGGGTGTTGGAGGCGAACCGGCGCGCGCGCGCGTTCTACGCCCGGGCAGGCTTTGCCGAGGCGGCACAGGACCGGCGCGGCGGCGGCAATGACGAGGGCCTGCCGGATATCCGCATGGTCTGGCGGCGTAGGGAGATACGGGTATGAGCAAGGGGCCGCTGCTGATCGACCTCGAGGGCGAGGAGGAGGCCGCGCCGGACCGCGCGCCGCCGGTGCCCGACGAGGCCGCCCCGCCGGAGGGCCGGGCGATGCGCGCGGCGATGGCCGGGCTGGCGCGGCGGCCCTCGTGGCTCGTGCGCGCCTTCTGGGCGCTGGCGCTGGCACTGCTGGGCGTGGTGGTGTCGGTGGCGGCGTGGGATTTCGCGGTCGCGCTGATGGAGCGGTCGCCGCTGCTGGGCCGGGCGGTGGCCGTGCTGGGCGCGGCGCTCGCCTTGGTGGCGGTGCTGATCGCGATCCGCGAGGCGGCGGGCTTTGCCCGGCTCGGGCGGCTCGACCGGCTGCGCGCCGGGGCCGAAGCGGCGCAGGCGGGGGGCGATCTTGGCGCGGCGCGCGAGGTGGTCGCGCGGCTTCGGCGGCTCTACGCGGCCCGGACAGAGGCGGCCTGGGGCCTCGCGCGGCTGGACGAGCGCGCGCACGAGCAGCTCGATGCCGAGGCGCTGCTGGCATTGGCCGATGCCGAGCTGCTCGCGCCGCTCGATTCGGCGGCGCTGGCCGCGGTAGAGGCGGCGGCGCGGCAGGTGGCAACGGTCACCGCGCTGGTACCGCTGGCACTCGCCGACGTGGTGGCGGCGCTGGTGGCCAACCTGCGCATGATCCGCGCCGTGGCCACCATCTATGGCGGGCGCACCGGCACGCTGGGAAGCTGGCGGCTGGCACGCGCGGTGGTCGCGCACCTGGTGGCCACCGGCGCCGTGGCGGTGGGCGACGACATGATCGGCAGCGTCGCGGGCGGTGGCGTGCTGTCCAAACTGTCGCGCCGCTTTGGCGAGGGGGTGGTCAACGGCGCGCTCACCGCGCGGGTCGGGCTTGCGGCGATAGAGCTGTGCCGCCCGCTGCCGCGCATCGCGGTGGCGCGCCCGACGGTGGGCGGCGTGGTGCGCCGCGCGCTGGCGGGCCTGTTCGCGCGCGGGGAGGGCTGAGGCATGGATGTCGAGATGTTCGCTGCGCTGGTCGCGCTGGGGGTGCTGGGGCTGGTGGTCATCGGCATCCCGGTGCTGCTGGTCGGGCAGGCGCGGTTGCGCCGCCGGGTGGCGGCACTGGAGGCGGCGCTGGCGGGCGGCGGCGTGCCGGAAGCGGCTGGCATGCCCGACGCGGCGTCCCCCGCCGGGACGCAGGCCGAAGGCGACGCCCCGCCCACGTCACCCGCGCCGGACGCGGCGGAGGGGGCGGAGGTGGCGGCCCCGAAACGCCCCGGCCTTGCCGCGCGGCTCGGGCGTTGGCTGCGGGGCAACTGGGCGGTGGCCGTGGCCGGGGTGTCGCTGGCGCTGGCGGGCCTGTTCCTCGTGCAATACGGGGTCGAACGGGGGCTGCTGACGCCTGCGATGCGGGTGCTGGCGGCGCTGGGCCTCGGCGCGGCGCTGGTGGTCGCGGGCGACCTGCTGCGGCGGCGGCACGGCGATGCGGCAGCGGTGCCCTCGGGGCTGGCGGGCGCCGGGCTGATCGCGCTGTTCGCGGGCGTGCTGGCGGCGCGGGCGCTTTACGGACTGATCGACCCGGGCGCGGCGATGGCCGGGCTGGTGGCGGTGGCGGCGCTCGCCGTGGTGCTGGGCTGGTTCCACGGCCCGGTGCTGGGCGCACTGGGTCTCATGGGCGCGGGCGCGGCACCGTTCCTCGTCGGCGGCGAGAGTGCCGCGGCGTGGCTCTTCTACCCGTATTTCGCGCTGCTGGCCGTGGTCGGGCTGGCGGTGGATGCCGCGCGGGGCTGGCGCTGGCTGTCCTGGCTGGCGCTGGCGGTCGCCGTCGCGGGCGCAATGCTGCTTTATCTCGGCGGCGTGGGTGCGGAGCATTTTCTCGGCTTCTGGGCGCTCGTGGTGCTGGCGGCGGTGCTGGTGCCCGGGGCATACCCGGTGCCGCGCCATCCCGCACCGTCGCTCGGGCAGCGGCTGGTGGCAGGGGGCGGCGCGTGGCCGGGCCTGACGGTGCTGCTTGCCGCCGTCGCCGTGGCGATGGCGAGTGGCGCCGCGCTGCTGGTGGCGGCAGAGGCGGAGACGGAAGCGCTGGCATGGCTGTCTCTGGGGCTGCTGGCGGGGATGGCAGCGGCGCTGACCCTTGGCACGCGGGCCGCGCCCGGCATCGCCGACCTGCCCGCCCTGCCGGTGGCGGCGGCGCTGGCGCTGGTGGCGCTCGATGGCGAGCGCGGCGGGCCGCTCGTGTCGGCGTTCCACGCCGCGCGCCTGCCCGAGGCCCCGGCGCCGATCGGCGCGACGGTCCTGATGGCGGCGGGCGCGGTGCTGTCGCTGCTGCTGGCCACGCGGATGCGCGGCGCGGCGGGGGCCGCGCCGGCGATCCTGTGGGCGCTTGGCGCGGCGCTGGCGGGGCCGGGCGTGGCGCTGGTTCTGGAACTGTCGTGGCAGCCGGGGGCGATGCTGGGCAGCTATCCTTGGGCGCTGCACATCATGGGCATGGCGGCGCTGATGGTGGCGCTGGCGGCGCGGGCTGCGCCGCGCACGCCCGACCCGCGCCTGGTGGCGGCGATCTTCGCGGGCGCGGCGCTCACGCTCATCGCGCTGGCGCTTTTCGTGGTGCTGAGCAAGGCGGCGCTGACGTTGGCGCTGGCGGTGATGGTGCTGGCCACGGCGCTCATCGACCGGCGGTTCGACCTCGCCTTGCTGGGGCTGTTCGCGCAGACGGGCGTGGCGGTGATCGGCTACCGGCTGGTGGTCGATCCCGGCATCGACTGGGCGGTCGACGAGGCCGGGCGCGGCGACGTGGCGCTGACGCATCTGGGGCCGCTGGTGCTGCTGGCCGCGGCCTGGTGGCAGTTGGGCGCGCGGGGTCGTGAGGTGACACGCGGTGTGGTCGAAAGCGCGATCTGGACCGTCGCGGCGATCCTGCTGAGCGTGGTGCTGATGCGGGTGCTGGGCTCCGTCGGGACCATGGGCCATGCCGGGCTGGGCCTGATGGCCACGGTGTGGTTGTCGGTGGCGCTGGCGCAGCTCTGGCGGCTGCGCGGGGCGGGCGCGGCGCTCAGGGCGCTACGCACCGCGCTGGCGGTCGTCACCGGGACGGTTGCGGTGGCGCTTCTGGTCGCGCAGGCCGTGCTGACCAATCCGCTCGCCCCGTTCATGTGGCGGCGCGAAGAGGTGCTGGGACCGCCAATCCTCGACAGCCTCGCCGCCGCCTACCTGCCGGTGGCGCTGATCCTCGCTGTGGCAGCGTGGCGGATGGATCACCTGCCGCGCTTGCTGTGCCGGGGCTTCGCCGTCGCGGCCTCGGGCTACGCCGCCTGGTACGGCGCGCTGGAAATCCGCAGGCTGTGGCAGGGGCGCGACCTGAGCGTGCCGGGGGTGCTGGAGGGCGAACTTTACACCTATACCGTGGCGCTGATGGTGGTGGCGCTGGCGCTGCTGGCGCTTGCGGTGCTGAAGCGCTCCGAGGGCTTGCGGCGGATCGCGATGGCAGGGGTCGCGCTCACCGTGGCCAAGGTGTTCGTTATCGACATGAGCGGGCTCGCCGGCCTGTGGCGGGTGGCCGCGTTTCTCGGCCTCGGCCTGTCACTGGCGGCGCTTGCCTGGATCAACGCGCGGATCATCAAGCGGATGGGATGCGACCCCTGAGCCGCGACCGCGGCGGGGCCGACAAGCCGGCCCCGCGTCCCTGTCCGGTCATTCGGCCGGGGCGGTTGTTCCGCCGGTGATGCTCTCGGGGGCCGGTGCCTGTGCGGGGGTAGGTGCCTGGGCGGGCGGCGCTGCGATGCTGCTCAGGACCACGATCCCGCCGATGACCACCACGATCATCAGCAGGGCGATCAGCCCGCCGCGTCCGGTGTTGCCGCTCGGATTCGCGTTATAAGGGTCCGCGGTGTTGCGGACATGGCTTTGCAGGTCGTCGTTTGGGGCGGGAGTATACATGGCTCCTCCTTTCACTACGCCAATGGTAGATCGTGGCGATCGTTCTGCAGAGGGGGCGCCGCCGAAGCCTCGATTTCTGGCGGCGGCGTGCCGTTTTACCTGCCAGTGAGCGGCACGTTTCTGCCATCGGCTGTATCCGGCCGGTCGAAATGGCGCGTTCTGGCGGATTTCTGCCTGTGTCAGCGCAGTTTGGGCACACCGCCGGGATGGGTCTCGCGGTCGACCACGGCGGCGCGCATGGAGCGGCCGATGCGGTGCGCGAGCGCCGACCACGCGGCGGCCTGCTCGGGGCGCAACTCGCGGGCGAGCACGCTGTCGAAGAGCGCCAGCCATGTCGAGAACATCCCCGGCTGCACGTTGCCCGCGCGGACATGCGCGGCGATCGGGCTGCCGTCGTAGCGGCGCTCGTGCAGGATGGTGTTGGCCCAGAAATCGGCCACTTTCGCCTCGTGGGCGGGCCAGTCGGTGACGTGGGCCGCGAATACCGGACCTAGGCCCGGATGCGCGCGCACCGCGGCATAAAACACTGTGACCACCCGCTCGATCTCGGGCCGCGTGATGTCAAAGCGTGGGGGCAGGGCGGTGATCATGACCTGTAAATGCGCCGCTGCGCCGCGCGAGGCAAGGGGGGATGGCGGCGGGCGAAATCCCGAAAGAGACCACAGCGAAACTCTTGGGATTCCCTGAGATGGTTTGGTGGGGTATGTTTTGTCATGAGACAGAGTTTTTCGACCCAGCCCGCCTTGTTTGCTCCGCAGGAGTTGTTCGACCACCCGGCGCTTTGCGCTCTGGATGGGGTGGAGGCGCTGATTGACTGGGATCGCCTTGCGGCGCTTTTACCTGCGGGGGAAGAGAAGGTTCAGACCGGTCGTCCCGGTTATCCGGCGCTCACGCTGTTCCGGGCGCTGCTGCTGGNCACAGGCTGTCCACTTCGGCCCGGTTGCCCGGGCTCACGCTCACGCGCCGCACGAACCCGTCCTCGTCGGCATTGACGAAGGCCTGCCAGCCCCAGACCGCCTGCCTGCGGCCCTTCACGGTGACTTTCACCGCCGAGCCCGCCTCCGGGTCCTGCGTTGAGAGCCTGCTGCGGGCCGCCTCGACCACGGTTGCGTCAACGATGGCCACCCGGCCCTCCGCGAGGATCACCCGGGCCTCCTCCAGCATGGCGACGAGTTCCGCAAGAATGCCGTCCAAACGGTCCCCCAGCCGCGCCCGGAACCGCCCCAGCGTCGAGGCCTCCGGCACGCCCGCATCCAGCTCCAGGCGGCAGAACTTGCGAAACAGAAGGTCCCGGGCCAGCTGAGCCGAGAGCTTCACGTCCGACAGATCATACCAAAGCCCCAGCAGCAGCGCCCGGAACAGCGTGAGCGCCGGATAACCGGGACGACCGGTCTGAACCTTCTCTTCCCCCGCAGGTAAAAGCGCCGCAAGGCGATCCCAGTCAATCAGCGCCTCCACCCCATCCAG